>NZ_DLJW01000119.1:0-22085 GCF_002477705.1 Stenotrophomonas sp. UBA7606
CGGTGCACGTGCTCAGCGCGCTGCTCGATCAGCCCGGTGGCAGCAGCCGGCCCTTGCTGGCCCAGGCCGGTGTCAACGTGCCGGTGTTGCGCGAGCGGCTGACGGAAGCGCTGGATGCACTGCCCAAGGTATCCGGCCAGGCCGGCAGCCTGTCGATGGGCAATGATCTCAACCGCCTGCTCAACAGCACCGACAAGCTGGCCCAGCAGCACAACGACCAGTTCATCGCCAGCGAGTGGTTCCTGCTGGCGGCGGTGGACGACGGTGGCCCGGCCGGCATGGCCCTGCGCGCTGCCGGTGCCGACAAGAAAAAAGTGGAGGCCGCCATCGACAAGCTGCGCGGCGGGGAAACCGTGCAGAGCGAAAACGCCGAAGAGCAGCGCCAGGCGCTGGAGAAGTACACCATCGACCTGACCGCGCGTGCCGAGAGCGGCAAGCTCGACCCGGTGATTGGCCGCGACGAGGAAATCCGCCGCACCATCCAGGTGCTGCAGCGCCGTACCAAGAACAACCCGGTGCTGATCGGTGAACCCGGCGTGGGCAAGACCGCAATTGTCGAAGGCCTGGCCCAGCGCATCATCAACGACGAAGTGCCCGAGGGCCTGCGCGGCAAGCGCGTGCTGTCGCTGGATATGGGCGCGCTGATTGCCGGTGCCAAGTTCCGCGGCGAGTTCGAGGAGCGCTTGAAGGCCGTACTCAATGACCTGTCCAAGAACGAAGGCCAGATCATCCTGTTCATCGACGAGCTGCACACCATGGTCGGCGCTGGCAAGGGCGATGGTGCGATGGATGCGGGCAACATGCTCAAGCCCGCGCTTGCGCGTGGCGAGTTGCATTGCATCGGCGCCACCACGCTGGACGAATACCGCCAGTACATCGAGAAGGATGCCGCGCTGGAGCGCCGCTTCCAGAAGGTGTTTGTCGGTGAGCCGACGGTGGAGGACACCATCGCCATCCTGCGTGGCCTGAAGGAACGCTACGCGGTGCACCACGGCGTGGAGATCACCGACCCGGCCGTGGTTGCGGCGGCGACGCTGTCAAACCGCTACATCACCGACCGCCAGCTGCCGGACAAGGCCATCGACCTGATGGACGAGGCGGCCTCGCGCATCCGCATGGAGATCGACTCCAAGCCGGAAGAGCTTGATCGCCTGGAGCGTCGCCTGATCCAGCTCAAGATCCAGCGCGAAATGCTGAAGAAGGAAAAGGACGATGCCTCGCGCAAGCGCCTGGCCGACCTGGATGCCGACATCGACACGCTGGAACGCGAGTTCTCAGACCTCAACGAAATCTGGAAGTCGGAGAAGGCCGCACTGCAGGGCGCAACGAAGATCAAGGAGCAGGTCGAGAAGGCCAAGCTGGATCTGGAGGCCGCACAGCGCCGCCAGGACTTCGCCAAGATGAGCGAGATCCAGTACGGCCTGCTGCCGAACCTGGAGAAGCAGCTGCAGGCCGCGCAGGAGATGGAGCGCAAGGACTTCAAGCTGGTGCAGGACAAGGTGACCGACGAGGAAATCGCCGAGGTCGTCTCGCGCTGGACCGGCATCCCGGTCAGCAAGATGCTGGAAGGCGAGCGCGACAAGCTGCTGCGCATGGAAGACATGCTGCACAACCGCGTGGTTGGCCAGGAAGAAGCGATCCGCGTGGTTTCCGACGCGGTGCGGCGTTCGCGCGCCGGTCTGTCGGACCCGAATCGTCCGAGTGGCTCGTTCCTGTTCCTGGGCCCGACCGGCGTCGGCAAGACCGAGCTGACCAAGGCGCTGGCCGACTTCCTGTTCGACTCGCCCGACGCGATGGTGCGCATCGACATGAGTGAGTTCATGGAGAAGCACAGCGTGTCGCGCCTGATCGGTGCGCCCCCGGGTTATGTGGGCTACGAAGAAGGTGGCTATTTGACCGAGGCGGTGCGTCGTCGCCCCTACAGCGTGATCCTGCTGGACGAAGTGGAGAAGGCGCATCCGGATGTGTTCAACATCCTGCTGCAGGTACTGGATGACGGTCGTCTGACCGACGGCCAGGGCCGCACCGTGGACTTCCGCAACACCGTCATCGTGATGACCTCGAACCTGGGCTCGCACCAGATCCAGGATATGAGCGGTGACGACAGCCCGGAAGCCTATACGCAGATGAAGGCGGCGGTGATGGGCGTGGTGCAGGCGCACTTCCGTCCGGAGTTCATCAACCGCCTGGACGACATCGTCGTGTTCCACCCGCTGGACAAGGAGCAGATCAAGCAGATCGCCCGCATCCAGATGCGTGGCCTGGAGAAGCGGCTGGGCGAGCGTGGCCTGCGCCTGGAAGTGGCGGATTCGGCCTTCGATGTGCTGGGCAATGTCGGCTTCGACCCGATCTATGGCGCACGTCCGTTGAAGCGTGCCATCCAGGCCCAGCTGGAAAACCCGTTGGCGCAGAAGATCCTGGCCGGCGAGTTCGCCAGCGGTGACACCATCAAGGTGGAAGCCGGTGGTGGTGGGCAGCTGCAGTTTGGCAAGGGCTGAGAGTCAGAGCCAAAGCTGCAAAAGCTTTAAAAGCTGCCCTCACCCCAACCCCTCTCCCGCGCGCGGGAGAGGGGCAAGGTTTGCGGCGGCTCGTAGTGCGTTAGCCCCTCTCCCGCGCGCGGGAGAGGGGTTGGGGTGAGGGCAAGCTTCCAGCTGAAGATGTACGCTTCAAAAAGGCATCAGCAAATAACGCCCCCTCACAAGTAACCCCTGCAACCGTCCACCGGTTGCCAGCCATCCTCGGCTATCGTCAGCGGTCACTCCTCACCGAGCACTCCGATGACCGATCCGCAGTGGAAGCCTGAAACCATCGCCGTGCACGGCGGCTATTCCCCCGACCCGACCACCCGCGCGGTGGCGGTGCCGATCTACCAGACCGTTGCCTACGCCTTCGACGACACCCAGCACGGTGCCGACCTGTTCGACCTCAAGGTGCAGGGCAATATCTATACCCGCATCATGAACCCGACCACCGATGTGCTGGAAAAGCGCATCGCTGCGCTGGAAGGCGGCATCGGTGCGTTGGCGCTGGCCTCGGGCCAGGCGGCGATCACCTACGCCATCCAGACCATTGCCGAGGCCGGCGACAACATCCTGGCTTCCAGCGCGCTGTATGGCGGCACCTACAACCTGTTCGCGCACACACTGCCGCAGTTCGGCATCCAGACCCGCTTTGCCGATTACCGTGATCCGCAGGCCTTTGCCGCCTTGATCGATGAGCGCACCAAGGCGGTGTTCGTCGAGTCCATCGGCAACCCGCGCGGCAACATCACCGATATCGAGGCCATCGCCAAAATCGCCCACGCGCATGGCGTGCCGGTGATCGTCGACAACACCGTGGCCACACCGTATCTGCAGCGCTCCTTTGATTTCGGTGCGGATATCGTGGTCCATTCCTTGACCAAGTATCTCGGCGGCCACGGCACCAGTCTGGGCGGCGCCATCGTCGATTCCGGCCGCTTCCCGTGGGCCGAGCACAAGGCGCGCTTCCCGCGCCTCAATACGCCGGACGTGAGTTACCACGGCGTGGTCTATACCGAGGCATTGGGGCCGGCGGCCTTCATTGGCCGTGCCCGCGTGGTGCCGCTGCGCAACATGGGCGCGGCGATCTCACCGTTCAACGCCTTCCAGATCCTGCAGGGTATCGAGACGCTGGCGCTGCGCATGGATCGCATCAACAGCAATACGCTGGCGGTGGCCAACTACCTGCAGAAGCATGCAAAGGTCGCCTGGGTGAACTACGCGGCATTGCCGGACCATCCGGAACACGGGCTGGTGCAGAAGTACCTGCGTGGCCACGGTTCGGGCGTGCTGACCTTCGGTTTGCCGGGTGGGCGCGAGGCGGGCGCGCGCTTCCTGGATGCCTTGCAGCTGTTCACCCGGCTGGTGAACCTGGGCGATGCCAAGTCGCTGGCCACGCATCCGGCGTCCACCACCCATCGACAGCTGGATGAGGCCGAGCTGGAAAAGGCCGGGGTAACGCTGGACACAGTGCGCCTGTCGGTAGGTATCGAGCATATCGACGACCTGCTGGCGGATCTGGACCAGGCGTTGGCGAACGCCTGATAGGCGAACAAGGCCTGCACAAGCAGAGCAACAGCTGCCCTCACCCCAACCCCTCTCCCGTAAACGGGAGAGGGGCTAGTGCACTGGCAGCTGGCGCGATCCGAGCCCCTCTCCCGTTTACGGGAGAGGGGTTGGGGTGAGGGCAGCTTTCAGCTCTCGGCTTTTACCAGGCAACCGTAAACCGCTTGCCCACATGCTTCGGCGTTTCCAGTTCATCCACCACCGCCACTGCCAGATCGGCCGCACTGATCGTGCCTGGGCCATCACCGGTGCTCAGCGGGGTGTCGCTGCCCACCTGGTAGTTGCCGGTGCGCTCGGTCGCGCTGCCCGGATGGAAGGCCACCGGCGGGCTCAGCAGGGTCCAGGCCAGGCTGGTTTCATTGCGCAGTTCGCTCAACACGTCACGGGCGGCGCGGGCACCTTCATAGATCGCGGCGGGGAAGTCCGGTGCATCCACCAGTTGCGTGCCCTGCGGCGTATACAGGCTGCCAGCACCACCGACCACGATATAGCGGCGAACCCCGGCGGCCTTGGTGCCGGAAACGATGGCGCGCGAGCCCTGGATGAAATCACGGTAGATGTCCGGGTTGGCCCAACCCGCATTGAAGGCACTGACCACGGCATCACTGCCGGTGACCGCGGCTTGTACCTGTGCCGGATCCTGTACATCGGCGGCCAGTACCTTCAGGCCCGGACGGGCGCTGAGCTTTTCCGGGTGGCGGGCCAGGGCGGTGACGTCATGGCCGCGCGCCAGCAGTTCGTCCAGCAGGGCCTTGCCGACGAAGCCGGTGGCACCGATCAATGCGACTTTCATGGGAAATCCTTGCGAGTGGGAATGGCGCCAGTTTCCGCCTCCGCGCGCCGCCGCGGCAGTCGCAAAAAATCACAAAGATCTTGAAGCTGTGCTTCACAATGGCCCGCAAGGAGGTGACCCATGGACAGCTTCAAGCGGATGGCCCTGTTTGCCCAGGTGGTGCAGCACGGCTCGATGAGTGCGGCGGCGCGGGCCCTGGGCATGAGTACCTCGGCGGTGAGCCAGCAACTGCGCGCGCTGGAGCAGGAGGCCGGGGTGGCGCTGTTGCACCGCTCCACCCGACGGCTGGCCCTCACCGATGTGGGCAGCCGTTACTACGCGGCCTGCGCGCGCCTGCTGGATGCGGCCGGGGAGGCGGCGGCAGAACTGTCGGCCGCCCGCCAGGCCCCGAGCGGCGAACTGCGGTTGTCGGCGCCGCTGGGCATGGCCGCGCATATCGGGCCGGCGCTGGGGGCGTGGCTGCAGGGCAACCCGCAGCTGCGCCTGCACCTGTTTTTCGACGACGGCTGGACCGACCTGTTGCAGGCGCGCATCGACTTGGCCCTGCGCTTCGGCCAGCTGCCGGACAGCGATTGGATGGCGCAGCGCCTGGGCAGCCTGCAGCGCTGGCCCTGCGCATCGCCGCAGTGGCTGCAGGTCCACGGCATGCCCACCGATCCCCTGCAGGTACCCGCCGCCGACTGGCTGGGTGTGCCGCAGGTGCCCGGCTTGGTCTGGCAACACCGCGACAGCGGCGAGGAACGGCTGGTGCCGGCGCATCCGCGCATCGCCAGCCAGAACCAGCCGGCGGTCCTGCAGCTATGCCAGGCCGGTTTGGGCGTGGCGGTGCTGACCAGCCTGGATGCGGCGCCGCTGTTGGCTGACGGCCACCTGCAGCGCCTGTTGCCGGATTGGGAAGTGCCAGCGTTGCCGGCCTGGGCGGTGACGCCACATCGCCAGACCCAACCGGCCAAGGTGCGCCAGGCCATCGCCTTGCTGCAGGACTATCTGGCGCGGATGCCTGCTGCCGGGCCGGCGCCTGCGCAAGATCGGAAACGCCAGCGCTGAGCAGGCGCGCTGCAATAGCCACCACTTCCACGGAGACGATGCAATGAAAGCCAATGCCGCGCAGCTGCCACGCCTGGATCGGGTCATCGCCTGCCTGCAGCAGGCCGTCGATACCGGCGGCCCCTTGCCCGACCTGGAGGCGCTGGCGGCCATCGCCCATTACTCGCCGTTCCACTTCCACCGCGTTTACCGCGCGCTCACCGGCGAAACGATAGGCCGCACGGTGCAGCGGCTGCGGGTGGTCAAGGCGCTGCAGCGTCTGGCGCATAGCGCGGCCAGTGTCACCGAGATCGCCTTGCTGGCCGGTTACGACACCCCGCAGGCCTTGGCCCGGGTGCTGCGCGAGAGCGTGGATGCCAGTGCCAGTGAGCTGCGCGGCGATCCGCAGCGACTGGCCGCCTGCATCGCCCAGCTGTCGCGGCCGCTGCCGGTGGCTGAAACTCCCGCGCCGCTGAGTGTGGAAGTGATCACCCTGGAGCCGTTCGAGGTGGTCGCGTTGCGTGCCCAGGGTGCCTTCGACGATCTGGATGGTGTGTTCGGCGAACTGTTCGGCTGGGCGGCCGAGCAGGGCCTGATCGAACAGCTGCAGCAGCTGATCGGCCTGCCGCTGGGTGACCACCGCGAGCTGCCTGCCGACGAGCTGCTGTTCGACTGCGCGCTGGCGCTGGATGCGGAGCTGCCGGCCTTGCCGGAATCACTGCAGCGCCTGCAGCTGGGGGGCGGGCGCATGGCGCGCCTGCATCATGTTGGCAGCTACTCCCTGCTTGAGGACGCCACCGACCGGTTGCTGCGTGACTGGTTGCCGGGCAGCGGCCATGCCTTGCGCGATGCGCCGCTGCACTATCACTTCCTGGACGACCCCGAGGACGTTCCCGAGGCCATCCTGCGCGCCGACATCTACGTGCCGCTGGCCGCCGGCTGAGGCACGTTGCGGCGCAGGCTGCGGTAGGGCGGGGTGGACATGATCATTTCCGCCAGCGAGTAGGCCAGCTCGCGCTCGGCCATCACCGTGCCGTCGGCGCCGTGCTCCAGCAGATGCTTGACCTCGGCATCGCTGTGGGCACGCGCCAGCAGGGTCAGGTGGGGATTGATGGCGCGCAGCTTGGCCAGCACCTCGCCGGATTCCAGCGGTTGCGGGATGGCCAGCACGGCGATGGTGGCGCGCTCGGGGTGCGCCTCGGCCAGCACCTTGTCCGAGGCGGCACTGCCGCGGATGCCGGGGATGCCGGCGGCGTGCGCGCGTTCCACATGCTCGCGGTTGTCGTCGATCACCAGCACCGGCACGCCGCGGTCGCGCAGCACCTGCGCCAGCTCGCTGCCGACCCGGCCATAGCCGACCACGATGGCGTGGTCGTGCAGGTCCAGCGACGGACCCGGCGGGATGTCCGGCACTTCCGGCACCGGCGCCGTTTCCTTGTGGCGTGCCTGCCAGCGGTCGAGCAGGCCGAACACCACCGGGTTGAGCATGATCGAGACCAGCGCACCAGCCAGCACCAGCGATTGCCCGGTGGGCGGCAGGATCTTCAGCGCCACGCCCAGCCCGGCGATGATGAAGGCGAACTCGCCGATCTGCGCCAGCGAGGCGGAGATGGTCAGCGCGGTGCTCTTGGAGTGGCCGAAGGCGCGCACGATGAAGAAGGCGGCGGCCGACTTGCCGAACATGATGATCACCACCGTCGCCAGCACCTGCCACGGGTGCTCGACGATGATCATCGGGTTGAACAACATGCCGACCGAGACGAAGAACAGCACCGCGAACGCATCGCGCAGCGGCAGCGAATCGTGCGCTGCCTTGTGGCTGAGCTCGGACTCGTTGAGCATCATGCCGGCGAAGAACGCACCCAGCGCGAACGAGACGCCGAACAGCGCCGCCGCACCAAACGCCACGCCCAGCGCGATGGCCAGCACGCACAGGGTGAACAGCTCGCGCGAGCCGGTGCCGGCAACGCGCTCCAGCACCCACGGGATCACCCGCCGGCCAACTACCAGCATCACCGCCACGAACAGGCCCAACTGAACGAAGGTCCAGCCGATCGAGGCCAGCAGGCCGCCAATCGAAAGTGCCTTGCCGCTGGCCTCGGGGCCGAACACCTCGGCAATCACCGGCATCATCACCAAGGCCAGCACACAGGCCAGGTCTTCGACGATCAGCCAGCCCACCGCGATCTTGCCGCGCGTGGTTTCCAGCAGGCGGCGTTCCTCCATGGCCCGCAACAGCACCACGGTGGACGCGGTGGCCAGCGAGAAGCCGAAGATCACCCCGTGCAGCGCCGGCCAGCCCATCAGCGTGGCCACGCCCCAGCCGAGCAGGGTGGCGACCAGAATCTGGCCGATGGCACCGGGGATGGCGATGGCCTTGACCGCCATCAGGTCCTTCAACGAGAAGTGCAGGCCGACGCCGAACATCAGCAGCATCACCCCGATCTCGGCCAGCTGGTTGGCCAGCGCCTGGTCGGCGACAAAGCCCGGGGTGAACGGCCCCACGATGACACCGGCAATCAGATAGCCCACCAGCGGCGACAGCCGCAGTTTGTTGGCCAGGGCGCCAAGCACGAAGGCCAGGCCCAGACCGATGGCAATCATGTTGATCAGGGCGGTGTCATGGTGCATCAGGGCTCGCAGCAGGGGGTGGGGTGCTTCGATTCTAAAGGCGATGCGCGGTTTGGTGCGGGGAAATGCATGAAAAATCTGGGTTTTTTTTATGGAACGAAGGTGGGGTGTGGGTTTTTGGTGCTTGCTGGTGAGGGCAACAGCAAACGCCAGGGCATCCCTCCCCAACCCTCCCCTTCGCTGCGCGAAAGGGAGGGGGCCAAGGGCAAAGCCCGGTGAGCCCTGTCGTTCGCGCGGACTGCTCCCTCCCTTTCGCGCAGCGAAGGGGAGGGCTGGGGAGGGGTAAGCCTCTACCGGGCCGGCAAAAGAAAATGCCCCGGGTCGCCCCGGGGCATCTTCCTTTCACGACGTCAAAACGGTCTTACCAGGTGTAGCTGATGCGGCCGTAGACATAGGCGCCGTTGAAGCCGAACGGCGAGTAGTTGCTGTACGGCATCATCCCGTAGGTGGAGTTCAGGGCGTTCTCAACGCGGTCCGGGTACTCGTTCAACAGGTTGTCGGCGCCGACGGTGAGCTTCCAGTTCTCGCCCGGCTTGAAGCTGGCCGAGGCATCGACGATCCACTTGGCACCGTAGGTCTGGTCACGGCTGGCGCTGGCCGAGTTGCGCACGGTGTAGCTGCCATAGCGGGTGGCCGACAGGCCCAGCTCCCAGCGGTCCGAACGCCAGGTGCCGCTGAGGATGCCCTTGTCGCTGGGGAAGCTGTCCTCGATGCGGCCGATCTCGTCGCGGCCGATCAGCGACTGGCTGATGCCCAAGGCCGAGAACACCGCCGGCGAGGCGCTGAACTTCTTCACTTCGGTTTCGTTGTAGCTGTAGGCGGCGGTCAGTTCCAGGCTGCTGGCGCTGAACGGCACGGTGTAGCTGGACACGAAATCGACGCCGCGGGTGCGGGTATCCAGGCCATTGGTGAAGTAGGCGAACTGGGTGACCTGCGGCAGGCCCAGGCCCGACAGCAGCGCCGCGGCGGCCGGGGTGGTGTTGATGTTGGAGGACAGCACGATGCGGTCGTCGATGTCGATCTGGTAGGCATCGACGGTCACGTACAGACGGTCTACCGGCTGCAGTACCAGGCCGACACTGTAGGACGTGGACGACTCGGCCTTCAGCGGGGCTGCGCCCAACGCCTGCGCGGCCAGGCTGGTGGTCGGGAAGGTGCCCTTTTCATAGAACACGCCATCGGTGATGGAACTGGTCACCGCCTGGTAGCTCTGCTGGGCCAGCGACGGGGCGCGGAAGCCGGTGGAGGCGGTGGCGCGCAGCGCGACCTTGTCGGTGAACGCATAGCGTGCCGACAGCTTGCCGGAGAACTTGTCGCCGAAGTCCGAGTAGTCCTCGTAGCGACCGGTCAGGCCGGCGGAGAACTTCTCGGTCAGGTCGGCTTCCAGGCCGGCATAGACGGCGTAGTTGTGGCGGTCGTTGTGCACTTCGTTGGTCGGGGTGAAACCGCCGAAGCCCTGTGCGCCGCTGCCGGTGTAGGAGTTCAGTTCGCCTGCGGTCTGCTCCCACTTCTCGCGACGGTATTCACCGCCGAAAGACAGGGTGACCGGATAGGCCAGGCCCCAGTCCAGCGCCTTGGTGATGTCGGCGTTGAAGATGTCCTGCTGGTACTTCAGCGTGCCGTCGTAGAACGAGGTCGGGCTGGCCGTGCCCAGGCTGTAGTTGAGGCTGTTGCGGGTGTGGAAATCCAGGGTGTTCTCGCCGTGGTTGACGCTGACGTCCCAGGTCCAGCCGCTCTCGGTGCTGCCCTTGACGCCGGCCACCAGCGAGCGGTCCTTGGAGTACTGGTTGATCTGCGGCACGAAGCCATTGGGGTAGAACTGCGCCAGCAGCGCGCTCTGGCCGCTGTGGTTGGGCGAGCGGTAGAACGCGAACGAGGTGATGTCGCGGTTGCTCAGCAGCGCGTTGGCATAGCCGGTGACGTTGTCGTTGAAATTGAAGTTCAGGTTGGCCGATGCCGCGGTGGCGTCCACGCGCGGGTCGCCGACGATGAAGGTCTTCTCGCCGATGTCCGGGAAATTGCCGGTGTTCGGGGTGGTGCCTTGGTAGGGGCCGGCGCGGTTGCTTTCGTCCTGCTGGCTGATCTGGCCGGCCAGGTGCAGGCTGCCGCGGCCGTCGGCAAAGCTGACGCCGGTATCGCCGGAGAGCTGGTACTTGTTGCCGTCGCCGGCCGAGTACTGGCCGTAATCCACGGCCAGGCTGCCGCCTTCGCCGCTGCCCTTGAGCACGATATTGACCACGCCGGCGATGGCGTCGGAGCCGTACTGGGCCGAGGCACCGTCACGCAGCACTTCCACGCGCTCGATGGCGGCGATCGGAATGGCGTTGATGTCCACCGCGGAGGAGCCACGGCCGATGCTGCCGTTGACGTTGATCATTGCCGAGGTGTGGCGGCGCTTGCCGTTGACCAGCACCAATACCTGGTCCGGGGACAGGCCGCGCAGCTGCGCCGGGCGGATGCCGCTGGTGCCGTCGGTCAGGGCCGGGCGCGGGAAGTTCAGCGAGGGCAGGGCGCGCGACAGCGCGGTGGCCAGCTCGGAGGTGCCGGTGGACTGCAGCGCTTCCGGGGTGATGATGTCGATCGGCGACTGCGACTCGGCGACGGTGCGGTCGGCCACGCGGGTACCGGTGACGATCACGGTATCCAGGGTGTTGGTGCTGGACTGGGCCAGGGCGGGGAGGGCCGGGGTGCCAAGGGCGATGGCAATGGCGACAGCGAGAGTACGGGACTTGCGGTTCATCAGATTGCAGCTCCGGTATTGAGTGGCGGCATCGGCGGCGCGTGGGGTTCGCGGCTGTTGCGGTGCGCCATCAACGAATTAATGGAATTTTTACCTCGTGTCAAACCGGACGATTCAGCTAAATTGTTGCTTTTGAAAGCTTTTTCAGTTCAGCAAGGGCGATTTGGCGATGCGAGTGCTTGAGTCCTGTAGGTAAACGCCGCAATGGAGCATGCGAGTACAGGAGGTGAGTCAAGTATTGGTTAACGTTAGAATTACGTCGCAGGAATGCTGCTCACATGCACATTCCGTTTCGTTATAACGGACCCATTCATGATTTCCCTTCGTAATTTCGCCCTGCGCCGGGGCGAGCGCCTGCTGTTGTCCAACGTAGACCTCACCCTGCATGCCGGCTATCGCGTAGGCGTGGTGGGGCGTAACGGCGCAGGCAAATCCAGCCTGTTCGCCGCCGTACGCGGTGAGCTGGAAGCCGACAAGGGCGACGTGTCGCTGCCCGGCAAGATCCGTATCGCCGATGTGGCCCAGGAAACCCCGGCGCTGCCCGACCGCGCCATCGACTTCGTGCTCGGTGGTGACGATGTGGTCGCCGCCGTGCTGGCTGAAGAAGCCGCAGCGGCTGAGCGCGAGGACTGGGAAGCAGTGGCCAATGCGCACCAGAAGATGGCCGAGCTGGGCGCGTATGACGCCGAAGCCCGTGCCGGCAAGCTGCTGCACGGCTTGGGCTTCCCGGCCGAGACGCACGATCGCCCGGTGTCGGCGTTCTCCGGTGGCTGGCGCGCACGTTTGAACCTGGCGCGCGCGCTGATGATGCCCAGCGACCTGCTGCTGCTCGACGAACCGACCAACCACCTGGATCTGGACGCGGTCTACTGGCTGGAACAGTGGCTGCTGAAGTATCCGGGCACCTTGCTGCTGATCTCGCATGACCGCGAGTTCCTCGACAACGTCGCCACCCACACCCTGCACCTGCACGGTGGCAGCGCCAAGCTCTACCCGGGCGGCTATACCGATTTCGAGCGCCAGCGTGCCGAGCACCTGCGCCAGCAGCAGATCGCGCACGAGAAGGAACAGGCCGAGCGCGCCCACCTGCAGAGCTTCATCGACCGCTTCAAGGCGCAGGCCAGCAAGGCCACCCAGGCGCAGAGCCGGATGAAGCGCCTGGCCAAGATGGCCGGCACCGAAGCGGTGCGCGCCGAGCGCGAGTTCCGCATCGAGTTCTCGCCGCCGGCCAAGCTGCCGTTCTCGCTGATCCGCCTCAACGACGTTACCGCCGGTTACGGCCCGGACGCGGTGATCCTGGACAACGTCGGCTTCGGCCTGGAGGCCGGCCAGCGCGTCGGTCTGCTCGGGCCGAACGGTGCGGGTAAGACCACGCTGGTGAAATCACTCGTCGGCGACCTGCCGTTGCTTGGCGGTGACCGCATGGCCCACCCGGACCTGCAGATCGGTTACTTCGCCCAGCACACGGTGGAGTCGCTGCATGCCGGCATGACGCCGATGGATCACTTCCGCGAGATTTCGCCGGATGGCGTCAACCAGTCGTTCCGCGACTTCCTCGGCAAGTGGAATTTCCCGGGCGACCGTGCGTTCGAGACCGTGGATGGTTTCTCCGGTGGCGAGCGTGCGCGTCTGGCGCTGGCGCTGATCGCCTGGCAGCAGCCCAATGTGCTGCTGCTCGACGAACCGACCAACCACCTTGACCTGGAAATGCGCGAAGCGCTGGCCGAAGCGCTGGCCTTGTTTGAAGGCGCCATCGTGATGGTGTCGCATGATCGCCACCTGATCGGCCTGGTCTGCGACACGTTCTGGCGCGTGGCCGACGGCGTCGTTGAGCCGTTTGCCGGTGACCTGGACGAGTACGCGCAGTGGCTGCGTACCCGCGCCAGCGCGCAGGGCTCACGCAACAAGAGCGACCGCCAGGAAAAGCCGGCACCCGCACCGGTGGCGCAGGTGGCCCCGGCCAAGCCGGCTTCCAACAAGAAGCCGGTGAACCCGCACAAGCTGGAAGCAGCCGAGAAGAAGGTCGAGCAGCTCGGCGCATCGCTGGCGGCGGTGGACGCGCAACTGGCGAATTCGGCCAACTACGCCGACGCGGCCAAGATGGCCAAGCTGGGCAGCGAGCGTGAAGTGCTTGCGCAGCAGCTGGAGCAGGCCGAGGCAGCGTGGATGGAGATGCTGGAGGACTGAGCGTCGCAGGCGCGGCACAAGCCGTGCAGCGATGAGCGATGCCACTGTAGCGCCGAGCCATGCTCGGCTGGGGCATTACCGGTGATGCCCCTTGCCGAGCATGGCTCGGCACTACAGGTGGTGCGCTTGCCGAGCATGGCTCGGCACTACAGGTGAAGCGCTTGCCGAGCATGGCTCGGCACTACAGGTGGTGCGCTTGCCGAGCATGGCTCGGCACTACAGGTCCAATCCTTCCTGCGCCAGCAACCACAGGCGGAAGCGCCGTAGCGGTTCGCGCTCCTGCCGCGAACGCAGCCGCGTCAGCCAATAGCGTCCCAGCGACAGGGTAGGTGCGAACGGCTGCAGCAGCCGCCCTTCGGCCAGATCCTGCTCGAACATGCGCAGCGGCAACAATGCCACCCCTGCACCTGCTGCCGCCGCGCTGGCCAGGGTCAGCGAGGAATCAAACACCGCACCGCGCGCTTCCACCCCACTGACCCCGGCCAGTTGCAGCCAGCGGGGCCACTCGTCATTGCGGTAGGAGCGCAGCAACGGCACGTTGCCAAGATCACGCGGCTGCCGCAGCTTGCGCGCCACGGCCGGTGCGCACAGCGGTGCGAACAAGGTATCGACGATGGCGGTGCAATCCTGGCCCTGCCAGTCGCCCTCACCGAAACGGATGGCCAGATCCAGTCCCTCGCCGGCCAGGTCGATGCGGTTGTTGTGGGTCTGCACGCGCAACTCGATATCCGGATGGGCGGCCTCGAAACCGGACAGGCGCGGCAACAGCCAGCCGGTGGCAAAGGTGCCGACCACACCCACCGTCAGCACCTCGCGGAAGCGGCCGCCGGTGAAGCGGTCCAGCGCGATCGCCATGCGGTCGAAACTCTCGGTCAGCACCGGATACAGCGCCGCGCCCTCATCGGTGAGGGCAACACCCCGCGGCAGCCGATGGAACAGACTGACCTGCAGGCGGTCCTCCAGCCCGCGGATCTGGTGGCTCAGCGCGGCCTGGCTGACACACAGTTCCAGCGCCGCGCGGGTGAAGTTCAGGTGCCGGGCCGCGGCCTCGAAGGCACGCAGGGCATTGAGCGGCAGTTGCGGGCGGATCATGCGCAGTCATGATGAAAGTTGATGGTCGCGGGCATTATTTCCCTTATCCGACGGAAAGTGCGGCCTGAGGTGCAAGAAAAACTAATGGCTCCCGCTGATTCTTTGCGTTGGTCCGGGCCCTTCGTGGTCGGCAAGATCGGCGCAACCATTTTTCTGGAGAGTCGCCATGCTTGCCCGCCGCCAGTTTCTCGCCCTCGGTTCCGCCGCCCTGGCCACGGCCGTGTTGCCGGCGGCGTTGGCCCGCAACGCCGAGGCGCCAGGGCCCGGCGGTGTGGTCAGCAATGCCGACTTTGCCGCGCTGGAGCAGCGCAGCGGTGGCCGCCTGGGTGTCTGCCTGTGGAACCCGGCGACCGGCGAGCGCCATGGCCACCGCATGGATGAGCGCTTCCCGATGTGCAGCACCGTCAAGTTCCCGCTGGCAGCGGCCATCCTGCAGCGCGCCGAGACCGGCCAGTTGTCGCTGGACCAGCGCGTGCCGGTGCGGGCGAGCGACATCCTTGACCATTCGCCGTTCACTGAGCGCCACGTGGGCAAGGACATGACCGTGCGCGACCTGTGCCGGGCCACGATGATCGTCAGCGACAATGCCGCAGCCAACCTGCTGCTGCCGCTGCTCGGCGGGCCGGCCGGGCTCACCGCCTTCCTGCGTGCACACGGCGACCGCATCACCGTGAGCGCGCGCAACGAGCCCGAACTCAACCGCTATGCCGAGGGCGATCCGCGCGACACCACCAGCCCGGCGGCGATGGCCGGCAATCTGCAGCGTTTCGTGCTCGGCGATGTGCTGGGCCCGGCCGCGCGCCAGCAGCTTGCCGATTGGCTGATCGACAACCAGACCGGCGATGCGCGCCTGCGCGCCGGTCTGCCACAGGGCTGGCGGGTGGGCGACAAGACTGGCAGCAATGGCAGCGACACCACCAATGACATCGCGGTGTTGTGGCCCCTGCAAGGTGTGACGCCGTGGCTGCTGGTGAGCTATCTGCAGGGTTCTGCACTGGATGATGACGGCCGCAATGGCATCCTGCGCGGCGTGGGGGAACTTGCCAGTGCCCGGTTGCGCTGACCGATAGCCGTCGGCGCAGGCTGGCCGGTGTCGCCTTTGCACAACCGGTCCAGAGGAAACAGGTGTCATGAGCAAGGAACTGATCTATCTGCTGCTGATCTTCGCGCTGCTGGTCATCCCGCGCGCGCTGCAGCGCTTCAATCTGCCGGCGCCGCTGACCTGCCTGGTGTTCGGCATCGGCGCGATGCTATGGCTGGGCGACGGCTCGCATGATCCGGTCGTCAGCCTGCTGGCCACGCTGGGCATCTCTTCCTTGTTCCTGTTCGCCGGTCTGGAAGTGGATGTGGCCGACCTGCGCAAGGGGATGTGGCCGTTGCTGGCGCATCTGCTGATCCGCAGCGGCACCTTGGCCGGGATGGCGTGGCTGGCCTGGCATTACGCTGGCCTGCCGTGGCAGGCGGCTGCGCTGCTGGCGCTGGCCCTGCTGACGCCGTCCACCGGCTTCATCATGGATTCGCTGTCGCAGCTGGGGCTGGATGATGCCGAGCGCTTCTGGGTCAGCAGCAAGGCCATTGCCGGTGAACTGCTGGCGCTGGCGGCCTTGTTCGTGGTGCTGCAGGCGGGCGATCCGGTGCATATGGCGCTGTCGAGCATGGCCTTGCTCGCGATGATGGTCGGCCTGCCGTTGCTGTTCATCGGCCTGGGCCGCTGGGTGGCACCGCATGCACCGGGCTCTGAGTTCTCGCTGCTGGTGATGGTGGGCATGCTGGCCGCCTACATCACCTATGCGCTGGGCGTGTACTACCTGGTGGGTGCCTTCATCGCCGGCCTGGTCGCGCGCCTGTTGCAGCAGCGCATGCCATCGTTGGCCTCGCATGAAAACCTGCATGCGCTGCGGCTGTTTGCGTCCTTCTTCGTGCCGTTCTATTTCTTCAATGCCGGCACCAAGGTGCCGGCCGAAGCGCTGAGCTTCGAGGCGCTGGGCCTGGGCGTGGTGATCACCCTGGTGGTGCTGCCGCTGCGTATCGCGGTGGTCTGGCTGCAGCGGCGGCTGATGTTCGGGGAGAGCTTCCGTTCCAGTCTGCGTGTGGCCCTGGCGTTGTCGCCGACATTGATCTTCACTCTGGTGCTGGCTGCGATCATGCGCGAGCGCTTTGATATTTCGCCCGTGCTGTTCGGTGCGCTGCTGCTGTATGCCGCGCTGACCACGTTGCTGCCATCGTTGGTGTTCCGCCGGCCGATGGATGTGGATCCGTTGCAGAACGAGGCGCCGGAAACCGTGGTGGAGCAAGCATCGGTCGTAAGAGACGAAGGCCGCGACGTGAGTGCGGCGTGCGCAGCGTCGGACAAGCCAACATTGCCGGCGACGTAAGAACCTCTTACGCCGCAACGCACCGTTATCATCGCTCATCGAGGGCGCCGCAAGCGTGCCCGTATGCAGGGGGCATGAGTGGATCAGGAAAGCTGGCGACAGGTGCGGGAGCTGTTCGATGCCGTGTGCGATACCGACCCTGCGCACTGGCACAGCGAGCTGACGCGGCTTAGCGCCGACCCGGCAGTCATCGCCGAAACGCTGGAACTGCTGCGCGCGCAGACCCGTGAGCTTGGCAGCGCGCAGGAACCGCTGGAGCGCATGTTTGGTGGGGCGTTGGAGTCGGAGCTGGTCGAAGGTGACCAGGTGGGGCCATGGCGCCTGTGCCAGCGGCTTGCCAGTGGCGGGATGGGCGTGGTGTTCCGTGCCGAGCGTGCCGATGGTCTGTATGCCCAGGATGTTGCGATCAAGTTCCTGCAAGGCAAGCCTGGCGTGCGCGCAGGTGAGCGCCTGGCCGAGGAGCGGCGCATCCTGGCGAGCCTGCAACACCCCAATATCGCGCGCCTGTACGACGGCGGTACCACCCCGGCAGGCAATCCCTACCTGGTGATGGAATACATCGATGGCAGTCCGCTGGATGTGCATTGCACACGCAATGCGCTGGATCTGCGTCAGCGTATTGGTTTGTTCCTGAAAGTCTGCAGCGCGGTGCAGGCTGCGCATGCGCGGCTGGTGCTGCATTGCGACCTCAAACCCTCCAACATCCTGGTGCGCGCCGATGGCGAGCCGGTGCTGCTGGATTTCGGCGTGTCCCGCCTGCTCGATGCGGGGGGCGAAACCTCGCGCGGCGGGTTCTTCACCCCGGCCTATGCTGCACCGGAACTGCAGGCCGGTGAGACCAGCGGTGTTGCCAGCGATGTGTTCAGCCTGGGCGCCTTGCTCGGCGAGCTGCTGGCCGGCAAGAGCGGGCGCCGTGATGGCAGTGATGCCGGCAAGGCGGTGGTTGCACCCAGCATTCGCGCGGGTGCCGATTGCGCCTGGCGCAAGGCATTGCGTGGGGACGTCGATGCCATCGTGGTGCGTGCCGGTGCACGGGAGCCTGAGCAACGCTATCCCTCGGTGGAGGCGATGGCCACCGATCTGCAACGCTACCAGCAGCGTCGTCCGGTACAGGCGCGCAAGGGTGGGCGCCTGTACCGCACCGGCCGCTGGTTGCAGCGCAACTGGAAAGGGGCCGGGATGCTGCTGCTCATGCTGTTGTTGGCGGCGTGGTTTGTGTGGCGTTTGGAGCAGGCGCGGGCACAGGCGCAGCGCGAAGCGCAGGTGGCGGAGGAGGTCACGGAATTTCTGGTGTCCGCCTTTGACGCGGCCAACCCACGCAAGGGGCAGATGCGCGGTAGCAATGAAGTCACCGCGCGCGAGGTGCTGGTAGCCAGCAGTGAGCGTATCGAACAGCAGCGGTGGACCTCGCCGCTGGTCAAGGCCAGGTTGCAGTCGGTACTGGCGCAGGCCTTCCAGAACGTCGGTGGGAGCAATGCCGCCGAGCCGTTGTACAGGGCATCCATCCCCGTATTGCAGGCGGCAGGTGCGGGCAGTCGCGATATCACTGCCGTGTCACTCAACGAGTTGTCCACCTTGCTGGCCAATGCGCAGCGGGGCGAGGAGTCGGAGCGGTTCGCGCGGCAATCGCTGGCCCTGCAATCACCGGCACCGGCGCCGTTGCGGCTTGCCCAGGCCTACAACTCGCTGGGCCTGGCCTTGAGTACGCAACGGCGCTTCGATGAATCGGCGCAGGCATTCGATCAGGCGTTGGCCCAGCATCAGCACCTGGGCAGCGGGCCCTTGCGTGTGGCCACGGTCATCCAGAACAAGGCCCTGATGCTGATCGAAAAGGGCGACTACGCGCAGGCCGAGCAGATGCTGGGGCAGTCTGCCGAGCTGCGGCGGCCATGGGGGACGCGTACCTCCGAATGGTGGGGCGGGCAGTTCGCGCTGATGCGTGCGCAGGCGGCACAGGGCCGTTACCAGCAAGCGCTGGCCACCAGTGACGAAGTGCTGGAACTGGCGCGCTACCTGTTTGGGGAGATCAACGGCAATGTCGCCGCCATCTACAATGAGCGCGGCGGACTGCAGCAGGATCTGGGCAACTACCTTGGCGGGGCCGAGGCCTATCGCAGGGCGTTGGACCAGTATGCCGGCCTGGGCGAGACGCAGACCATGGATGCGGCCATTACCCTCAACAACCTGGCGGGCCTGGAACAGCGGCGCGGGGATGCGGCGGCTGCACGCGGCCTGTTCGAGCACAGCCTGCAGATCCGGCGCAAGGTGGTGGGCAATGACGCGCCGCAGGTGTGGGTGGTGGAGGCCAATCTTGCGCGTCTGCTGATCGAGCAGGGCGAGCTGCAGCAGGCCCTGCCGCTGATCGCGCATGCGCGTGCGGGCTGGGCAGGGCAGGTGGCGCCTGGACAGCCGCGGCGCCTGCTGGCCGAGGCCATCTGGGCCCAGCTGCAGGTGGCGCGCGGTGACCTGGCCGCCGCCGACAACGCCCTTGCCGCCATCAAGCTGCATCTGCAGGGCAATGATATCCGCGTGCAGCGGCGCCACCTGGAGGTGCTGGCACAACGCCAGCGCAAGGCAGGTGAGGCTGCCGCAGCGGCGTCCAGCTTGCAGGCGCTGGTCAGGATCTATGAGACCGAAGTAGGCGAGGACTCGGTGGAGGCTGCGCAGCAACGTGTCGCCTACGCCGATGCACTGGCGGCGGCCGGGCAGTGTGATCAGGCCAGGGCCGAGCTGCGCCGTGCATGGCCCGCGCTGGAACGGCAGTTGCTGCCCGCCAGTGGTATCAGGCAGCGCGCGCTGGCGATGCTGGCCGCGAACAACTGCCGGGTGGCGGTCAGCCACTAGTTGCTACCTTCTGGCTTTGCAGGCGAATACGGGCGGCCGGGTTGCAGGGGCAGGCGGGCTTGCCGGCAAGAGAGGCAGCGGCTACGGTCGCTGCATGAACCCCAGATCGATTCCAGCACTTCCATTGGCGCTGCTTGCTGCAGCGCTGCATCTTTCGCCGTCGACCGCCGGGGCGGCCCAGGCGCCGGCCGACGACTTCATGGCGGCGCTGGCGCGCCACTGCGGGCAGGCATTTGCCGGGCGCATCGTCGCCAACCAGCCTGCCAGCAACACACCCGATCCTTTCGAGGGCAAGCCGCTGATCATGCACGTGCGTGGCTGCGATGCGCCGGCCGAGGAGCTGCGGGTGCCGTTCCACGTGGGCGATGACCATTCGCGGACCTGGGTGTTGACCCGTACCGATAGCGGGTTGCGACTCAAGCACGACCACCGCCACGCCGATGGCACGCCCGATGCGGTGACCCTGTACGGCGGTGACACGGTGGCGGCAGGCAGTGCGCTGCGCCAGCAGTTTCCGGTGGATGCGGCGTCGCTGGCGATGTTCAAGGCGCAGGCGATGACCGCGTCGCTCAGCAACACCTGGGCGATGGAAGTCGAACCGGGCCAGCGCTTCCTGTATGAACTGTCACGCCCGGATGGGCGCTTGTTCCAGGTCGAGTTCGACCTGACCCAGCCGGTGGACCTGCCGCCGCCGCCGTGGGGCGCACAGACCAATGAAAAGGGCGCCTGAAGGCGCCCTTTTCGCTGTTGCAGGGGGGGGAGGCCTCAGCGGCTGCCAAAACGCGCGCGGCAACCGCCGTTCACCCAGATGCTGTTGCCGTTGTAGCCCCAGTTGCGGCCTTCCAGGCAGCGCGTGTCCGAGACCTGCTGGATGATCACCGGGTGGCCACGGCGGCGGTCCCAGTTGCAGGTGTTCAAGCGATTGCTGTTGCTGTGGCAATCGACAAAGTAGTTGTTGTTGTTGTTGTTGTTGCCGCCCCAGCCGCCTCGGCCTTGGGTGAACTCGGCGCGGCAGCCGCCGCTGACCCAGACACTGCCGTTGTTGCTGCCCCAGTTGCGGCCTTCGATGCAGCGGGTGTCGGAGATCTGCCGCAACAGCATGGCGCTGCGCCAGCCGGTGTTGCAGACCTGGTGACGGTTGTTGTTGCTGTCGCAGCGGACGGTGCCATTGTTGTTCCAGCCGCCCTGGCCATTGCCGTTGCCCCAGCCATTGCCGCGGCCTTGGGCGAACTCGGCACGGCAGCCGCCGCTGACCCAGACGCTGCCATTGCTGCTGCCCCAGTTGCGGCCTTCGACGCAGCGGGTGTCCGAGACCTGGCGCACCAGCACCGCACTGCGCCAGCCCGTATGACAGACCTGCTGGCGGTTGTTGTTGCTGTCACAGCGGAGGGTGCCGGTGTTGTTCCAGCCGCCTTGTCCCTGGCCGTGCCCGCCCCCCCAGCCGCCACGGCCTTCGGCGAACTCGGCGCGGCAGCCGTTGCTGACCCACACCGCGCCATTGCTGCTGCCCCAACTGCGTCCTTCCACGCAGTCGCCGCGCGATAACTGGCGCACCAGTACCGCGCTGCGCCAGTCGGTACGGCAGACCCGCTGGCGCTGGTCCACGCTTTCACAGCGGATGGTGTTGGCTTGCTGGCCATAGCTCTGCGCAGCCGCAGGGGCGATGGTCATGGCCAGTGGCAGCAGGGTTGCCAGGCCGGCAAACAGGATGGAACGGTACATGGCGGCTTCCCTGTTCAGGTTTGGTGGGCGAACTATAGGTGGAATCCCACTTAAGGGGGCGTGACTGGGCCGCGGATTTGCTCCAGCCCCCGCTCAGCGCCAAAATACGGGGCTACCCGGCGCCGTTTCGTGCCGGGCCCCCCTGCGGAGCTTCCCATGCGTACCCATTTCTGCGGCCTGGTCGATGAGACCCTGATCGGCCAAACCGTGACCCTCGCCGGCTGGACCGACGTTGCCCGTAACCTCGGCGGCGTCTGCTTCATCGATCTGCGCGACCACGAAGGCATCGTCCAGGTCACCGTCGAGCCCGACAACGCTGAAGTCTTTGCCGTTGCCGCCAGCCTGGGTTACGAGGACGTGCTGCAGGTGGAAGGCGTGGTGCGTGCCCGCCATGCGGTCAACGACAAGATCCGCAGTGGCAAGGTGGAAGTGATCGCCACCCGCATCAGCATCCTCAACAAGGCTGCGCCGCTGCCGTTCCACGCGCATGAGAACCCGGGCGAAGACACCCGCCTGAAGTACCGCTACCTGGACCTGCGCCGCCCGGAAATGCAGCGCATGCAGCGCACCCGCATCAAGCTGGTGCAGGC
>NZ_DLJW01000127.1:0-40046 GCF_002477705.1 Stenotrophomonas sp. UBA7606
CAGATCACATTGTTGTGCCGAGCCTGACGGTACGTCTGCGAGAAACGCCATGCATAGAACGCCTCATCGCGCGAAACCTCGGAGTCGTTGATGAAGTACCGGGCCATCACTTCACCCCCTGCGGGCGGGCGGCGATGATCTCCAGCCGCTGCACCGTATAGGGCGTTCTGGTGCGATCCCTGCGGTACTTCAACTCTGCCGCAGAGGCGGACCATTCAGAGCTGTACAGTCCGCCGACTTGATCGCCACCTGAGTTCACCAGTCTCCATGCCTCGCCAACCACTTCCACCTCCGGCGCGGCGCGCAGGGCGGCGGTGATGGCGGTGAACACTGAGTCGGCTTCAAAGTCGCCAATCTCGCCAGACAAGGCCATCCTTGCCCAACCAGACGGCCACCCAAGTCTCGTGTATTCCTGCGCCAGCAACTCCCTGGCGCGCTGCTGGTCATCCATGGCGCACCGCCTTCGTGTCAATAGAAGTTTTCGGATCAATCACACTACCTACCGGAAACAACTCATGGCATGAAACGCACCGGGCCTTTACGTCACGATGCGATCTACCGATCCCGTCGTGATACGGAGGGGATATCACGCCTTGCGACCCATACGTATCAGGCCTATGGCCGAACAAGCGGCAAATGATGTTCATTCCGACACCCCCGCGCCGTGGCTGGTGGGCTGCTTCTCGTTGAAGCGTGAGGGACTCCAGTCGCACGACTCGTCCTCGGGGATGTGCCCGAAGATCATCGTGCAGCGACGGCAGTGCGCGCAGTCGCCGCAGGTCTTGCCCGGCGGCAGGTCCATGTCGTCTATAGCCACCGCCTCCTGCGCTGCGGCGGGCTGTGCCTGCGCGCGCTGAATTGGATGAGTGGGGCAGGGATGGCGCAGTGAGCCGTCGCCGCTGGGGCAGGTGCAGTCGGATGCGGTTGTGTCGTTCACTGGCGGGGTTCCTTTTTGCTTGGGCGCTGCGAGAACTTCGCTCGGCCGGGCAGCCGTGGAATGAGGAGCATCTGGTCGGTGGTGACGCTGTACCTGGCAACGCGGCAGGGCTTGCCCTTGCGGTTCTTGACCACGATTTCCGTGGAGTGGATCGGGTGGCCTTGCTGCCGCAGGTCGTAGATGCGCGCGCTGGGCCTGCCGATGCCGAGTTCCAGGAGGATCTCCATTGCGGTCATCGGTCGTTTGGTGAGCGCCGCGAGCAGCTCGTCGCACTGGGCTTGATCTGTCATGGGAAGCTCACAGGGCCAGCGGCATCTGGGCGAGTTCCGAAGGGAATACCGACCGCTTCGCCGGTGTCTTACGCCGTGGCGCGCGCTGTCCATGCACGAGGTTCCATTCGGCGTGCGCTTCTTCGAAGGTCAGGTGCCTGGCAGTGCTGGTGCAGGCGCACTCGACACTGTGTCCGCCGCCAGCCGAGGGGCGGCGCAGGTCCAGCATGTGCCGCGCTGCATGTCCCTTGCTGCAGGGAATGATCGGCACCTGTTCCGTGATCATGCGTTGCATGTACTTCTCCTATTTGCCGTAGGCCAGCAGCGTGAGAACGACGCCGACGATGGCGGCAGCTGCCAGGGTCACAAGAAGGGTTCCAAGGAGTTCGCGGGTGGAGTGCTTCATTGCGCACCACCAACGAAAGCCAGGTCATAGATGACGCAGTGCGCCCGGGCGTCTGCGGCAGACAGGGGGACAACCGCAGTTGCCCGGGCGCATGCGAGGGGAACGGAGTAGGAGCCGGAGGTGACTGCATCGACGGCTTCGAGCGCGAGCAGCCAGCGGCGTTCCGAGAAGTTGTTGGTCAGCGCGACGGCTACGCCGGCCGCGCAGTTGGGCACGCGTTCGGCGGTGCGAAAGCCGTTCAAGGCTGTGCCGGCGATGGTGGCGCGCAGGCCCCAGTCGTCATGCTCGGAGAGCTCGTAGACGGCGAGGGCGGCGCAGATGCGCGGGCTCGTGATGACCAGGTCGGCCGGGATGGTCACATCACCGTCGGTGGTCACTGCAGCAGCGTGGGTGGGCTCGGGCTGGCCGGGGGCGGCGCAGCCGCCCAGAGTGAGCAGCAGGGAGGCGAGGAGGGCGCGGATCATGCCTGCACCTCAGCCTTGGCTGCGTCGTAGGCCTTCACTGCATGAGCGATGGCATACAAGCGCCAGATGAAGTGGTAGGTATAGACCTCGACGGATCTACCCCAGTCCCAGGCCTCCCGCATGTTGAAGTCGCCAAAGCGCTTGTCACCGGACTTGAACGACATTGCGGCGCCCAGTGCTTCCCCGGCGCTGTCGTACATGCCGAACAGGTCGCCTTCGATCTCCTCCCACAGCTCGCTGCGGGCTTCCTCGAAGCCTTCTTCGTCGGAGTCTTGGAACTCCATGTAGCTGTCGAAATGCTCGCGCACAATCTGCTCGAACAGATCGCTGGAAAACTCCTCCTTGCTGCCAGCGTTGGCGATGCACTTCTCGGCCCCATAGTCGGCGTTGATGCGAAGTGCACCAGGATCATCTTCCGGGCGCTGATCGGCACGGAAGAAGTCGAACATGTCGGGCAGGCGAGAGAAAACTGCAGCCCCCATGTCGCCAGTGATCGAAAGGTGGCCTGGCCAAGTCACGATGTCGAAGCGGTACACGCTGCTGCCGCCGTTGCTGAATCGAAGATGGCGATAGACGCCGGAATCAAGCAGAACGTCCATCTGGTGCTCTGCTGTGTTGCGCTGGAAGCTAGCCAGCGTGCGGCTGTAGTCCGGGCGGCTCATGCAGCACCGCCATCGGCCTCGCGCGCTGCAAGCAGCGCTGCGGCTGCTGCCGCGATCTTTTCGGGGAGGAGGTAGCTGGCAACGCAGATGCTGACGGCTTGCGAGACGCTGACGCCATTGGCGACGGCGATCTGCCGGGCCTTCTCGATGAGGGCCGGTTCCATGCGAATGCTGAACTGGCGAGGCTTCTGGCCGGCCTTTTTGGGGCGGCCGGGCTTCTTCCGTGCGGTTGCCATGAACCTGATCTCCAGCCCCTGCCCGGAATGGGTGTGTCGCGGGGCGATGGAGATAACATTAGCCACAGGCTATTTGATCGTCAATAGCCAAAAGCTAATATTTTTCTGAATGGGCAATAGCCAAAAGAAAGCCCCGCTAGGCGGGGCTGTCATTGAAGCGGTTTTCCCACTGCCTTAGAACTTGCGCAGGCCTGCGTGTATCAGTGCCTTCCCAAGAATCGTCAGCTCACCAGCGTCCGGTCGGTAGGCAGGGAAGTCGGTGTTCACGCTGACCACGTACAGCCCGTCGCCACGCTTCTGAAGCATCTTGATCTGCGTTTCGCCGCCAACGTTGATGAGGTAGTAGTCGTCACCGTCGAAGTAGTCGCAACTGGTGTCGATCCAGACGATGTCGCCATCCTCGAGCTTGGGCCGCATAGAAGGTCCCCGGCCGGTAATGATCTGGATTCGGCCAGGCCGGGGCAGGTAGCCAAGCTTTCGCCGCACCTCCCATTCGGCAACTTCGATGGTCTTTATGACCTCGGGGTAATCCTGGTTGACCATCCCTGCACCCATTCCCGCACCCCCTTCAAACAAATCGAAGCGAACGTATCCTGCTGGGGTCTCAGCCTCTAAGACCGTCGCGCCACTGCCCGATATGTCGGCCTGCGGCGTGTCCATCCATCCGGATGGAAGCTCAAGGGCGGCTTCGATTGCGCGCGCTGTACCGCCCGACATAACCCTCGGTTTGCCGGTGGCAGCGTTGGGGCTGCGGTTAACCCACTGGCTCACTTGAGCTGGGTTCTTGATTCCAGCCGCGTCTGCGAACTGGCGCTGACCACCCTTCTCTGCGATGAGGGATAGGAGGTTCTCGTGGCGGATGTCGTCTATCGGGCGCATTCCGCCATTGAATAGCGAAAGGCTATTCAATCCAACGAGCTTTTGGCTATTGCCAC
The DNA here is from genome assembly GCF_002477705.1 of Stenotrophomonas sp. UBA7606. Taxonomy (NCBI): domain Bacteria; kingdom Pseudomonadati; phylum Pseudomonadota; class Gammaproteobacteria; order Lysobacterales; family Lysobacteraceae; genus Stenotrophomonas; species Stenotrophomonas sp. UBA7606. Next base: position 3,910 of record NZ_DLJW01000127.1, read on the forward strand.
TCGAATAGCCATAGGCTAATGTTTGGCTTATGGACCTACTCACATACATCTCCGATATGAGCCGCCGCCACGCTCTTGCTGCGGCGTGCGGAACCAGCTCTGAGTACCTGTGGCAGATCGCCACTCGTTGGCGGGGGAAGCGCCCAAGCCCCGCGTTGGCATCCGTGATCGAGCGCGAATCGGCGCGGCTTGGTCCCGAGTCCGTGCCCAAGGAGCCGATGATCTTCGGTGAATCGCGCCAGAGCGCTGTCACGCAGATCAGCACGTTGGCAGACACCCGCATGAGCAAGCGCGCGCTGCGTGCTCGGCTCGGTTTCGCCAACGACAAGCAGCTGGCCACGGTGCTGGGTTTGCCGTTGGCCCAGGTTGAAAGCTGGGAGGAAGAGCGCGCGCTGCCGGCTTTGCCCGAAGTGCTGCGCCTGCTCGGCCACCAGCCGCAGGCCATTGCCGAAGCGCCGCCAGAAGACCCCGACGAAACCCGCATCGTTCCGGTGGAGACCGCCTGAGATGAATTCGATTCCGTCCATGGGAGCCAGTCTGGCAACCGGTACCGGCGATGTCATGAAGCTGGGGAGGCAGTTTCTGCCTTCGCGCCAGCAGGTGATCTACGGCTACACGCACCGTCTGCTCAACGAAACGGCGATGAACGCCAACAGCTTCGCGATGCAGGTTGCGGAGAACTACTTCGCGATGACCGCGCCGCACATGCACGACAAGAAGGCCGTGCCGCTGCGGATGGGGCAGGGCGATGACTTGGCGGACGCACTCAAGGCCAACGGACAGGCGCTGCGCCGCTACATGGACGGCACGGTCAAGACGCTGCCGGCTGACCTGGAAGACGCCTGGGTGCTGAGCCTACCCGAACCGTACCGCAGCGACTGCGAGCGGGACCTGGCTGCACGTCGCGGCCTGCTACCAATCCGACTGGCGCTGATCGCGGCTGACGCCGACACCGCTGGCATCGGCAATCTGATGACCGAGTTCGGTTCGCTGGTATCGGCGCTGACCCCGGCCACCGCCGACGGCGTCATCGACGAACGCGACCGGCCGCATGCATGCAGCATCATCGAGCGCTGCAACGACGTGGTGATTGCCGCCTTGACGATTCAGCGCCGCTTCGTCGCGCTGCTGGGTGGCGGCAAGTGACCGCACCTAACCCCATGTCCACGCGCAGGCGCTACGCGCTGCACGGCTTCACAGAGCAAGAGCTGCGGGGCGAGCTGGATAAGCGCCGCCGCGCTGACGGAAAGCCTCCGTATCAGTGGGATGAGAAGCGCACGGTGTATCTGGAGCGCCTGATTGCTGATGCGCGCGCAACTCTTGCGGAAATTGAGGCGAACGGGTCACCGGGCGGCCGCTCCCGCTACATCCATCAAGCCCGCCTTAGCGGCATCCGGGAAAAGATCAAGAAGTACGAGGCGTGGCTTGTGTTGGCCAAGGCTGACGAGAAGAAACCACCGGTGGCGCGTAAGCGCCCCTAACCGAATCCCGCCCCTCTAACCGCCAGGTAGCTCCTGGAGGGACAGCCGAACTCCTGCACGGTTGAGGGATGCGGGTTTGCAGGAGGAAGTAGGAGCAATGGCGTGACACAGCGAATTTCCACGATGCACCGACCAGCAGGCCCTTCGTCATGAGCGTCGAGGCGATCACCTGGGCCCTGAAGCTGCCCATCAAGCATTCCTCAGCCAAATTTGTGCTGACCGTACTGGCGAACTGCGCCAGCGGTGACACGTGGCTGGCTTACCCGTCCGTGGCCTATTTGGCTGAGGCGACAGGGCAGGACCGCAAGACGGTGCTGGCCAACCTTGTGCGTCTGCGTGAGCTAGGCTTTATCGAGGACAGTGGGCGCCGCATGGGCGACACGAAGCAGGTGATCGTTTACCGGCTGCTGGGAGGTGACCAGCCTCAAACAGTCCCAAAAGCGGAACAGTCCCAAAAGCGGAACAGTTCCGAAAACGGAACAGTCCCAAAAAGCACGGGAAACAGTCCCGTTTTTCCCGCCAAACAGTCCCGTTTTTCCGCGAAACAGTCCCAAAAACGGGACACGGAACCGTCAGAAACTAAAGGGAACCGTCAGAACACACACCGCGTGTGTGGAAGCGAACTGACGGAGGCAGACATCGAACGCGAGATCTCGCCGTTGGGGTCGCTGCCCGACTGGATCGATCGGCAGGTGCTTTCCCAATTCGTCCGCCATCGCCGGGTTTCCGGTCGGACGCTGTCGGTGCAGGGCTGGCTGCAGATCCTGCCGACGCTGAAAACCCTGGCCGCATCCGGCGGCGACCCGAATCAATCCCTCCGCGATGCCATGGCCGCCGGCCTGTCGTTGCCCGTAATCCCGAAGATTGGAGCCAACGCCCATGGATCAACTGCAGAAGGTTCTGCCGCCGGAGTCGCCCAAGCACGCGCCGAGTACGAACGCCGCCACGGCAGTGGCAGCGTTGGCGGCCAGGGCGGAGCAGGACGAGGCCGTCCGGCAGGCGAGGTCATCGATGCCGAGTTCGCCGTTGTCGGCTGAGCCCAGCCAGCGCGCCATGGATGCGCTGTGGAACCTGTGGGAGCGGATGGAAGCGATGTTCCCGGGCAAGTGGAAGCACGCCAATGGCCTAGCGCCTGCCAGTGCGGACGGTCCGCTGACTGTGGCCGGCGAGACTTGGGCGCTGGCGATGAAAGGTCTGCTGCCGCGCCAGCTGGGCGAGGGCATGGCGTCTTGCATGCGCATGGGCCTGAAGTGGCCACCAACCCCCGGCGAGTTCCGCGCGCTGTGTTTGGGCTTGCCATCGCTGCCGCAGGTGGAGCAGGAGCTGCGCCCCGGACAGGACCGTAGCCCGTTCTCCGTGCTGGTTCGTTCGCTGTTGGACTTGCATGCGTTCAATGCTGCGGACGGCTACCAGCAGTCCCGCATGGTGGCTGCCGCTTTCAGCCAGGCAATGCAGCACGTCTCGGCTGGCGGCGCGTTGCCGGCCGCCGTTCCTGCGTTGGTCCACGAGAGGCCGGCCGCACCCAACGTGTCCAACCGGGAGAGCGCAGCTGCCGCGATGGCGCGCGCTGCCCAGGAGCTGGGGTTCGATTGATGGCGATGCAGCACTCCACCGGCACACCGACTGCGGCCGAGGCCGAACGCATCGAACTGGCGAAGGTTGGCCCGTGCATGGCCTGCCTGGTGCTCCAGATCGCCGGCCTCTTGTCAGCGCGCCGGGTGGTCTACGGCTGCGACTACAACCACGCCAAGAGCGGCAACCGCCGCAGAGGCCACATGTTCGGCTACGCGCTCTGCGTCTGGCATCACCGCCGGCACCCCACGGAGGGCAAGACCTTGGCACAGACGCGCGAGATCTACGGCCCGAGTCTGATGGACGGCTCCCGGGTGTTCCACGAGACCTACGGCAGCGACGACGACTTGATTGAGCAACAGACCCAAGTGAATGAACTGAGGAGAGCAGCATGACCGATGTGCGCGAACTGCTGGCAAGGCTGAATCCCACCACGATCCGAATGGACATCGGGACCGGCTCGGGCGGCGGGGTGGATGCCCTGACGAACATTGATATCGCGGGGGCGCTCGGAATGGTTCCTGCGGGCCTCGGTCGGGATCTATTGGAGCTGTTGCATGGTCCTAACCCAAGCCGTGCTGACATCTTCCGATCTTTCGAAGGGGCTGTTCGGGTGGCTATGGAAGAGCGCGCTAGGCGTTTGAACGAGTACTTCGACGCGAAGACGACGCTGGGTATCGCAGACTGCATCGCGAAGTTCCATCGGGACCGGAGTGAAGCTGGTCGGCGGAATATCGGGATACTCAGAGCTCGAGTGTCGGTAGCGCATGATCGCCTGTTTCCTGATCGGCTTGAGGAGCGGTTGCCCGACATTACGGCGGTATGCATCGGTCATATGAGGGGTGAAAGGCTCAGTAACCGGGAACGGGCGGCGGCTATCGGAGTTAGTGATTCCAGTTACCGTGAGGCCTGGGCAGGTGTGGTCGATTGGCTCCTAGCTCGCCTCGTCGAGGCCGAACAGCAGGCTGCTTGCCGATTGAGGAAAGCAGTTGATCCGAATACGGCGCTCAGCTAGCGCCGCAAACAGTCGCTTCCAACCCCCGAAGGCTGCACAATCGGGATTCCGACCGTCTGCGAGTGTCAAAATACGTGGATACACCAACAAGCTTTTGGACCGCTGAGGTTGTAAGTGCTATCGGCACGGCTCTGTCGGCTGCTATCGCCTTGGGAGTGTTTGTATTTGACCGTTTGTCGGCTTGGTCGAGGCGACGCGCGGATTCTCGACGACTCATGAGGATGATCGCCAGTGATCTCAGCATTCCTATGGTCAAATTGCGGGTTCTGAGTGGATCTATCAACGAAGAGGCACGCAAGTTAGGTTTTGAGTCGGGAAGCGCTTACCTTGAGGCGATACCGAATTCAGAAGGAGTGATTGCGATCTTCCTGAAAGAATTCGATATCACTCGTATGGAGAGAATCTGCGAGACAACGAACGTATTTAGTCGCTCCGTAAGTGACCAACTTGCAAAAGTTTCCATGTGGAGGGCAGCACTCAAGGCGACGGTCGAGATACTCCGATCCTTTGAGTCAGAAGACGGAAGAAGTGACGCTGCCGCCCAAGTTTTCATACAGGCAAATATGCTCCAGCAAGCACTCATTGAGGTGCATAACTCTCACGTAACAAGCATGGGACTGGAGCGGCATCAGGCAGCTTGTTTGATAACAGAGTGAAGAAGGTCTCGCGCCAATCCGCTGCGCGGGTGATACCCGCGCACTTCTTGAGCTAAGTTACTAACATCGCAAGATCAAGCCCGGCCAAGAGCCGGGCTCTTTGTTTTCAACCCGATCACCACCGCTCCGTAAGCTCCTCCGCTCGCCGTGAGGCGATTGGGGCCGGTGCCGCGCGCAAGCGCGCCAGAAACGCCATGACTGGCCTGCGCACCAGGCAGCGGTGGTGATCGGTTCTTCTACGCCCGTCAATCCTCACCGGACCAATCATCGACCGCAGCCGGACTGTGGTGACGGGCACCTTTGCCATACAGGGGATTCACCCATGAGCACGAAGCAGGAGCCGCGCGGCGTCCGTAACAATAATCCTGGCAATCTGGATCGCACGGAAACCGTGTGGCGCGGTGAAGACCGTAGCGCCGCAGCACTGGCGAGCGAGAAGCGCTTCTGTGTGTTCGAGACGCCGCAGGCAGGTTTTCGCGCGCTGGCCAAGACGCTGCTGACCTACCAGAGAAAGCACGGTCTGCGGACGGTTCGCGAAATGATCAACCGCTGGGCGCCGCCGAAGGAAAACGACACCGAGGCGTACATCGCCCAGGTCGCCCGGGAGGTTGGGGTGGGAAGCCGCGAGATTGTCAGCCTCAACAAGCAGGTGCCGCTGCAGCGCATGGTGACGGCCATTGCCCGGCACGAGAACGGCGGTCTGTTCTGGGACGAGGCAGTGATCGAGGCTGGCGTGCGCCAGGCCTTGGCCTGATGGACGGTGATCCGAGCACGGCACCGTGGTGGGCCGCGGGTGGCGCCTTCGCTCTGTGGGTGGTCAGGGAGATCTGGGGCGTCATCGCCACCAGGAAGAAGGACCGCACCGAGACGGACGCAAACATTGACCTGTTGAACCAGCTCCGCGAAGGGCTTGGCTCGATGGGTGAGCGGCTCAAGGCGATGGAGGATGGCCACCAGCAACTGCGGAAGCGGCTGGAGGAGGAAATCACCCTTCGCATGCAGGCGCAGGAAGAGGCGCACCGGCTTCGGCTAAGGGTGCAGACCTTGGAGTCAGCGATGCGCAAGGTGGGGGCGGTGATCCCGCCTGAACCGCCGTGATGTACCTGGGCATTGGCCTGCTGGCCGGTCTGGCTGTTGCCGCCCTGGCGTACTGGCACGGCGACATAGGAATGGACCCATGACAGCCCTTGTGGGCGTGGAGGTTTGAGTGAACGAAGATCAGCTTGAGCGTTTGGGCCAGCTGGCCGACCGGTTGGACAACTACGCGGCGGCCGGGGCCATCCCGATGCCGGATCACATTCGTCTTGCGGCCATCAATGAGGCGATCCCCGAGATGAGGGATGAGCTGAAGGCAGTCTTGCGTGAAGCTGGCTTCGATCCGTGGGGCGATGAATGACCCGCGCCCAGATTCTCGCAGGGCTGCTGCTGTTCCTCGCTGGCTGCCTGCTGGGCAGGGAGTGGCGGGACCGCAGTGCAGACATCGCCTCCGGAAAGCAGGAAGTGAAGCAGCTCACCAGCCAGGTGCAGGCAGAGCAGGGCGCTCGCGCGCTGGAGCAGGCCAAGGGCCAAGAGCTGGCCAAGATCGGAGCGAAGCATGAAGAAGACCGGGAAGCGGCCGAGGCCGTCCCTGCTGCTGTTGTTGCTGACCTGCGTGCTGGCAACCTCCAGTTGCGCCGGCAGTGGGCAGCGTGTGAAACCAACCGTGTGTCCGAGTCTGCAGCCGGCGCCGCCGAACGTGATGCGCTCGCCGAACTACGAGCAAAGGATCAGGGCGATCTTGTTCGAGTCGGGCGAGACGCCGACGACCAAGTCCGCGCCTGCCAGGCCACCGTGAAGACGGACCGGACTGAGGTGATCCCATGAGTCGGAATGGCCGGCGGTCTGTGGTTATACAGGTCCGCGTACGGTGGTGGCTCAAGTGGTACATCCAATCGATTGTCTTGGTAGCCAACCTGACCGGGCTGGAGCCTAATTGGGAACGAGTGGAGTTCTGGGTGCGTCGCGCGGTGCACTTGCGTGAAGTAAAGCCCAGGGACGGACGAGCGTGAGGCGTGGCAAGGGTGGTAACCACCTCGCGTTGGGCAGGTTCAAGACGGGCCAACTCAACAAGACCGAGCAGGCATATGCGGACCGGTTGCGCGCGCTGGAGCTGGCCGGGCAGATCCTATGGCACAAGTTCGAGGGCATCAAGCTGCGGCTGGCCGACAACACGTTCTACACGCCGGACTTCGCGGTCTTGGCTGCGGACGGCGTGATGGAGCTGCACGAAGTCAAAGGGTTCTGGCAGGACGATGCCAGGGCCAAGATCAAGATCGCGGCGGCCATGTTCCCGTTCCGGTTATTTGCCGTGAAGGTGAAGGCCAAGCGGGACGGTGGCGGCTGGGATGTAGAGGAGTTCTGATGAGCATTGAGCGATTCGAGGCGGCACTGGCAGCAGAGCAGGGCTGCCGAGCGGCCGGAGATGCGTCGCTTTCCATGACGATTAATGCGTTGCGCGATGAGCTACATGAGGAGCGCAATGCGCGGGTGGCGGAAGTCGCAGCGCTGACCAATCGACTCCAAGCCCTTGAAGCCTCAGCAGGTGATCGCGTCGACCGCCTTGTCGGTGGGCTTGAGGCGCAGGCCGAACACATCGGGTTGCTGGTGCAGTGCGTGGCCCAGCTGCTGGGCGAGGAGACAGGTACGCCCGTGGAGTCCGACTCCACTGCGGACCCCGAGCGCACTGACCTGGACGGGAACCAATACTGATGGTTGGGCAGGCCAAGCCGCTGGCCGGTAACAGGCAGGCCAAGCGCGCGCTGCCCACCAACAGCGTTGCGTGGCGTCGGTTGCGTGAGTCGATCCTGATCCGCGACCTGTACACATGCCAGGAGGCTGGCTGCGGGAAGCTGGTGGGCGGCAAGGGTGAGGCGCACGTCGATCACGACGATGGCAACCCGAACAACAACGACCCCAGTAACCTCAAGACGATGTGCAACTGCTGCCATAGCCGCAAGACGGCACGCGAGGACGGCGGATTCGGGAACGAGTCGCGGCCGGTGGTGGGTTGTGACGCAGATGGGTGGCCGGTCGCCAAAGCGTTCCACGGGCGCAGAGTTCCACGCGGAATCTGAACGAGACGAGCGTGGAGGGGAGGGGGAGTCAAAAGTCTGAGGGGGTGCGCCTCCCGACACGTGCGCCCCCCTTTCTTCGCGCATCCACAGTTGGAAAGACGACCCCCCTGAGGGGTGAAAAATGGCAAATCCAAGGACACCAGCTGCAAAAGCTGCAGTTTCTGGCGCAGCGGCCAAGAACCCGAAAAGGCACAAGGACCGCAAGACGCCGAAGAAGGTCAAGGCCATCGGCCAGCCCTACAAGGGGATGACAAAACCACAGATCGCGGTGTGGCGGGAGCAGGCCGAAAACATGCCCTGGCTACATGCCGGTCACCGGCTTCTGCTGCGTCAGATCTGCATCTTGTCGGCTCGAATGGAAACGGACCCGGATATGGGCGTATCGGCGCACCAGGCGCTGGGCTCGCTCCTGTCCAAGCTCGGCGCTACGCCGGTTGACGAGACGAAAGTGAATCATGGCGGCGACGAGGACCAAGACCCGGACGAAAAGTTCTTCAGTTGACCGAACAAGCGCATACGCGCATGGGGTGTTGGCCGGTGAGATCGTCGCGGGGCCACACGTCCGCAATGCCTGCCGCCGCCATCTGAAAGACCTGCAGGACGGGCACGAACGGGGCCTGTACTTCGACCAGGAAGCGGCGGAACGCGTTTTCAGCTACTTCGAGGGCGTCCTCAAGCTGAGTGAGGGGCAGTTCGAAGGCAAGGCCTTCCAGCTCCACGCATCGCAGGCCTTTGTACTCGGGTCCCTGTTTGGCTGGAAGAGAGCGGACGGGCGGCGGCGCTTCCGCCGCGCCTACATCGAGCAGGGCAAGGGCAACGGGAAATCCCCGATGGCTGGCGGCATCGGCCTGTATGGCATGACGGCGGACGGGGAGGCTGGCGCTCAGATCTACGCCGCAGCCGCGAAGAAGGAGCAGGCGGGCATCCTGTTTGCCGACGCGGTGAAGATGGTCAAGGCCTCCGGCGCACTGATGAAACGCCTGGAGTTCTCTGGCGGCGAGGGCCGGGAATACAACATCGCGCACCACAAGAGCGGGAGCTTCTTCCGGCCGGTATCGCGCGACACCGGTAAGACGGGCTCGGGCCCGCGTCCGTACTTCGTTCTGGCCGATGAGGTCCACGAGCTGCCGGATCGCAAGACCATCGAGATGCTGGAGCGTGGCTTCAAGTTTCGGCGTCAGCCCCTGCTGTTCATGATTACCAACTCCGGCAGCGACCGGAACAGCGTGGCATGGGAGGAGCACGAGCATGCGGTAAAGGTGGCGGCGGGTCATACCGAAGCGGTCAACGATCCGACGTTCATCGGCGAGCCGCTGGACGACACGACCTTCAGCTATGTCTGCTCCCTCGATGAGGGCGACGACCCGCTGGAAGATCCAACGTGTTGGGCGAAGGCCAACCCTCTGCTGGGGGTGACGATCACCGAGGAATACCTCGCAGAGGTGGTTGCGCAGGCAAAGGCGATCCCCGGCTCGTTGAACGGTATCCTTCGCCTGCATTTCTGCATCTGGACTGATGCGGAGACAGCGTGGATGGCGCGGGCGACACTGGAACCCGCGCTGGTCGATTTCGACGTGGCCGAACACCACGGCAAGCGCATCTATAACGGTTTGGACCTGTCGCAGGTTCGAGACATAACCGCGATGGCTTCGGTGGTGGAGACGGGGGCGGTTGAGGTTGAGGTCGAGGTAAAGGGCCAGAAGAAGATCGTTTCCAAGCCTACCTACGATGCTTGGATCGAGGCCTGGACCCCCGGCGACACGCTTGCGGCTCGGCAGCTGCGGGACAAGCTGCCCTATGAGGTATGGGCTAAGTCCGGGCACATCCATGCGCCGCAGGGCCAGTCGATCAACTTCCGGCACGTCGCGCAGACGCTGTCGGAATACAACGACAAGTTCGAGATCGGCCTCGTCGCATACGACCGCTATGCGTTCCTCAAGTTTGAGAACGAGGCCAACGAGATTGGGCTTTCGTTGCCCTTCGCCGAGCACCCCCAGGGCGGTACCCGCAAAGGTAAGCCGCTGGAAGATGCGGTCAAGGCTGCCAAGGCGCGCGGAGAGCCGGCCCCCGAAGGCATGTGGATGCCCGGCTCACTGCGATTGCTTGAAGAGGCTCTGCTGGAGGGGCGCATCCGCCTGAAGCGAAACCCAGTCCTGGTTTCCGCGCTGATGAGCGCGGTGGTGGAAAGCGACAAGTGGGAAAACAAGTGGCTGGATAAGGCCCGGTCCATCAACAAGATCGACGCCGCAGTGGCGCTGTGTATGGCGATAGGCGCGGCGAACGCAAGTGGCGGTGAGGTCATCTCCGTCTACGAGAAGCGCGGCATCAGATTTCTATAAGGAAGCCAATGAGCAGGTTCAATGAGAACTCCATGGCTGCGCTGGATCGCATCTGGCGCGGAGACCATGGCGGCAAGCCGGTGCGCGCAGAGTCGCGGCAGTTCACCGGAATGGATGATCCGGCGCTGCTTGAGTTCATCCGGGCAGGTCAGGGTGGGGCACACGACAGCTTCCAGCTGCGGAACATGGCGGTCCTGCGCTGCGTCTCGCTGATCTGCGGAACGGTCGGGATGCTGCCCATCAGCCTGATAGAGGCTGGCCCAGAAAAGCGTGTAGCGTCGGAGCATCCAGTCCACCGGCTGCTGAAGCGAAAGCCCAACCCCTGGCAGACGCCGCTGGAGTTCAAGCGGCAGATGGAGCTGGCGAAGCAGCGGCACGGCGACGCCTATGCGCGCGTTGTGTGGTCGGCCGGTCGCCCCATCCACCTGATTCCAATGGACCCCTTGGCGGTCCGCGCGGAGCTGGGCGACGACTGGAAGATGATCTATCGCTACAACTCCAAGAAGCGTGGCGAGGTGGTCCTGAAGCAGGAGGAGGTATTCCACCTGCGGGACCTGTCCATCGACGGGGTGACGGGCCTGTCGCGCATGAAACTGGCGGACCGGGCAATCCGGCTGGCGCTGGATGCAGAGCGGGCCGCGAGCCGGATATTTGAGACCGGCAACATGGCCGGTGGTGCCATTGAGGTGCCGAACGCGCTTAGCGATACGGCATACAACCGCATGCGCGAGTCACTGGATACCGATTACGCCGGGGCCGCGGCGGCCCAGCGCTGGATGCTCTTGGAGGAGAACGCCAAGGCCAACAAGTTCGGCAGCACTGCCCAAGAGGCCCAGCACGTAGAGAACAGGAACGCGCAAGTTGGAGAGGTGGCGCGTTTGTTCGGTGTGCCCAGGCCGCTCCTCTTCATGGATGACACGAGTTGGGGCAGCGGTATCGAGCAGCTGGGAATCTTCTTCCTGCAGTACACGATGCTGGAGCACTTCACCAACTGGGAGCAGGCCATCGAGCGCACGTTGCTCCATGAGCACGAGCTGGAGCATTACCAGGCGAAGTTCAATGTCCGGGCGCTGATGCGGGGAACGCTCAAGGATCAGGCCGACTTCTTCGCCAAGGCGCTGGGGGCTGGCGGCACGAAGCCGTGGCACACGCAGAACGAAGTCCGCGGCCTGCTCGACTACCCCGAATCCGATCAGCCCGGCACCAATGAGCTGCGAAACCCCATGACCCAAAAAGGAAAGCCCGATGAGCCTCCGGCAGCTGCCTGAAATCCGTGCCGAGCGGCGGCTCGGTGCCGCCCAGTTCGATATGCGTCCCGACGCGCTGGAGCGCTGGGAGCCTGAAGTTCGCGCCGCCGGCAATGCTGCGAACAGCATCTCGATTTATGACTCCATCGGCGAAAACTGGGAGGGAACTGGCGTCACCGCAAAGAGGATCAGCGCCGCCCTTCGGGCCATCGGCGAGAAGGACGTGGTGGTGAACATTAACTCGCCCGGCGGTGACTTCTTCGAGGGTGTTGCCATCTACAACCTGCTGCGCGAGCACCAAGGCAAGGTGACCGTCCAGGTGATGGGGCTGGCCGCGTCAGCAGCCTCGGTAATCGCGATGGCCGGCGACGAGGTACTGATGGGCGACGGGTCGTTCCTGATGATTCACAACGCGTGGGCGGTGGCCATCGGCAACAGGCACGACATGGCCGACGCGGCAAAACTGTTGGAGCCCTTCGACGCAGCCATGGCCAAGGTCTACGCGGCCCGCTCGGGCGTCACCGAGGCCGAAGCCGCCCGGATGATGGACGAGGAGACCTGGATCGGCGCCGCCCAGGCGGTAGAGGACGGTTTTGCCGATGGCCTGCTGGACGGAGCGGCCGCCACCAAGGATGCCAAGCAGGCAACGGGTGGCCGCAAGGCTCTTGCCTTGGTCGAGGCGGCGATGGCCAAGGCAGGCCACTCCCGCTCCATGCGGCGCGACACCCTGAAATCGCTGTTCAACGGCAAGCCGAGCGCTGCCGAGTCCGCCACGCCGAGCGCTGGCGGCAACGAAACCTCGGCTCTGTTGCAGGGCCTTCTCGACAACATCAAAGCCTAAGAGGCCAACACATGACCAAGATGACCCACGGCCGCGTCCCACGCGGCCTCGTTTCCGTGCACGCCGATGGTGGCGGCCAGCCCGAAGTGAAGGCGCTGGTTGAGTCGCTGAACAAGGCGTTCTCCGACTTCAAGGCCGAGCACACCAAGCAGCTCGAAGAGATCAAGAAGGGCAATTCAGACGCTCTGCAGGCCCTGAAGGTCGACAACATCAATGCCGACATCACGCGCCTGCAGGCTGCCGTCGACCAGGCCAACACCCAGATGGCCGCCTTCCAGATGGGCGGCGGTGCAGCCGGCGGCGGCCTGGCCGATGCCGAGTACAGCGGCGCGTTCTCGGCACACTTCCGCAAGGGCGAAGTGCAGGCGGCCATGAACAAGGGTGTGGCCGATGACGGTGGCTACCTGGCCCCGGTTGAGTGGGACCGCACCATCACCGACCGTCTGGTGATCCTTTCGGATATGCGCCAGTTGGCCAACGTCGTACCTTGTTCGGGAGCGGGCCTGACCAAGCTGTTCAATATGGGCGGGACCGCGTCCGGCTGGGTCGGCGAAGAGGACGCGCGCCCCGAAACCGCCGGCCCGAAGTTCAAGTCGCTGGGCTTTGGCTGGGGTGAGCTGTATGCAAACCCGGCCGCGACGCAGCAGCTCCTGGACGATTCGGAGATCGACCTGGAAGCATGGCTGGCCGGTGAGGTGTACGTGGAGTTCTCCAAGCAGGAAGGCGCAGGCTTCTTCGCCGGCAACGGCGTTGACAAGCCGTTCGGCATCCTGACCTACGTTGAAGGCGGTGCCAACGCTGCGAAGCACCCGTTCGGTGCGATCAAGGCGGTGAACAGCGGTGCGGCAGCGGCCATTACTGGCGATGGCTTGATCGACCTGGTCTATGACCTGCCGTCGGCATACACGGCGAACGCTCGCTTCGCCATGAACCGGAAAACGATGGGCTCGGTGCGCAAGCTGAAGGACACCGAAGGCAACTACCTGTGGCAGCCCTCGCTGATTGCAGGTCAGCCGTCCACCCTGCTGGGCTTCGCGGTGCAGGACGTGGCGGCCATCCCGGACGTGGCGGCCAACGCCATCGGTGCGCTGTTCGGTGACTTCAAGCAGACCTACACGGTCTACGACCGCAAGGGCGTGCGGGTGCTGCGTGATCCGTTCACCAACAAGCCGTTCGTTCACTTCTACACCACCAAGCGTGTGGGCGGCGGCGTGCACAACCCGGAGCCGATGCGCGCGCTGAAGATCGCCGCGTAACCGGGTCGAAGGTCGATAACCAAGGGTGGGCGGCTTCGGCCGCCCTCCCTGCATGGAGAAGTCATGAGCAAACTGACCAAGCTTTTTCGCGGCGTGCGCGATGGCGAGATTTACCCAACCGAGTTCGCGGCCGGCGACGAGTGCCCGCCCGAGCTGGAAGCCGGCGCCCGCGCGTCCGGCGCGCTGGCCGATGGCAAGTCCTCGGGAGGCCCCGACCAGGAAGAAAAGGCGGAGCTGATCGCCAAACTGGAAGCGGCCGGCATCACGTTCGACAAGCGTTGGGGCGTGGACAAGCTCGCCGCCGCGCTGGCCGAAGGCAAGAAGGACTGACATGCCCATCGTCTCGCTCGCACAGGCCCGCTCGCAGGTGCGAGTCGAGGCCGACTATCCGGCGGAGCAGCTGCAGACTGCAATCGATGGTGCGGTCGATGCCGCCCAGGCGTATCTCAATCGCCGCATCTACGAAACGCCGGAGGCGCTGGCTGATGCGCGTTCAGCATACCCTGCCGGCGTCCGGGCCGCTGCCACGGCGCGCACTGAGGCGCTGGCGGCAGCCACCTTCATCGAGGATCGGGACGAGAGGGCGGCCGCCATCCGCGTGGCCGACGTGGCCTATGAGGAAGCGATGGCAGAGGCTGGCGCGTGCATCCACGGCATTGTCGTGAATCCGAGCATCGTCACGGCCATCCTGCTCACCATCGGGCACCTGTATGCGAACCGCTCGGACGTGGTTGTCGGTGCGCCCGCAGTGGAGCTTCCGCAGGGCGCCAAGTCGTTCCTGCACCACTATCGACGGAGGATGATGCCGTGACGCTGCACGACGGCGATCTACAAACCCGCATCCGGTTCGAGCGCAAGACCGTGGAACGTGACCCACTCGGCGGCGCCGGCAAGCCTCAGTGGTCCGAGGTGGTTTCGGTCTGGGCCAAGGTGACCAACAACCTGGCCGCGACGACCGAGGCAGTGGCCGCCGGCGCTGACCGCTACCGAGAGCAGGTGCGCATCGACATCAGGCCGCGCGAGGTCGATCCGCAATGGCGGATCGTGATGCGTGGGCGGCACTTCGACATCAAGAGCATTGCCCCGAGCAACGACCGGAGCGAGTTGGCGATCATCGCCATTGCGGGCGTGTCCGATGGCTGAACGCATCGAGATCGAGGGGCTGGATGGTCTGCTGAAATCGCTGCGCGGCCTGCCGAAGGCTGTCCAGGGTAAGCCGCTGCAGGCCGGCATGCGCGCCGGTGGCAACCTGATCCGTGACGAAGCGCGGCGCAGGGCCCCCAAGGCATCCGGCGCGATGGCGCGCCGGATCGTCACCCGCCGCGCGAACGCGAAGAACCGGCGCAAGGCGGGCGTGGGTGAGGGGGGCGAGTACTACACCGTCGGCGTGATGCTCGGCCAGCGGCGGAAATACGCCAACACCAAACGCAACCAGCGGATGCGGCGCGTCGGCAAAAGCTACCGGCCGGCGAGCGACGTGTACTACTGGCGCTTCAAGGAGTTCGGCACCAAGAAGATGCCCGCCGAGCCATTCCTGACGCCGGCAGGCGAGGCGAAGGGGCCGGAAGCGGCGCAGGTCGTAATCGACGCTACGTGGAAGGCCATCGACAAGTACACCAAGGAGACCGGCTGGCGATGATGGTTCCCAGAATCCAAAGCATCCTGCAGGACTCGGCCGCCGTGCGCGCGCAGCTGGGCGACCCGGTCCGGGCGTTTCCGGGCACCGCGCCCGCCGACACGCCCATGCCCTATGTCACCTGGGCGACGGTCCACGGCTCGCCGTCGGCCCAGCTGTCCGACCCGCCCCCGGCCGATGGCTGGCGGGTGCGGCTCACCGTCTGGGGCGCCGCGCTGTCCGAAGCCAACGCGGCCGCCGTGGTGATCCGCGACGAGATCGAGCGGCGCGGGAGTATCGAGTCCTACAACCCGCCGCCGGACGACGACGAGACGGGCGCCTACGGCATCTCGTTCGACGCGCGGCTGCTGCAGCTGCGCTGACCGAATCAACGGCAATCCACCGGCCCCGCAAGGGGCTTTTTTCATGCCCGGCGACGGGCGCAATACAAGGAAACCCCATGGGTCAGGTAATCAAATCCAAGCATTCCCAGCTGTTCGTCGCCATCGCGGCCACCGAAGTGATCAAGGTCACCCGCCTGCGCAGCGTCGGCTTCCCCGATGGTCAGGCCTCCGAAATCGACATTTCGGACTATGACGACGAGTGGGATCAGTTCGTTGCAGGCCGCAAGCAGACCGGCAGCACCAGCATCGAGATCATCTACGACAGCGTGGATCACGAGGAGCTGGAAGAACTGCACAAGACCGGTGCTGTCGTGAACTGGCTCGTCACTGCGCCGCTGTCCGAAACCGAGGGTGCGGCCAAGCCGGCTGCTGTCGGCGGCATCATCACCCCGCCCACCGACGTGCTGTCCAAACAGTTCGACGGCTTCGTGCAGAACTTCGCCGTCACCAGCCAGGACAACGATGTGTGGAAGGCCACCATCACCATCCGCGGCTCCGGTGCCGTCACCACGCACCGCCCGCCGGCCGGCCCGTAACCGGCACCTACGGCATGCACCCGGCCCGCTTCGGCGGGCCTTCTCTTTGGCAGATCGTGCGGAACCTCCGCGTGTTCGCGGTGCGCGGCCCGCACGGTCTGCCGCCAGTACAAGGAAACGGCCATGAGCAAGACCAACGAAACCACTACCCCGGCGGTGATCGACACCACCGTCACGAAGTCCCTCCTGAATGCCTTCCAGGACTTGGGCATGTTCGCTTCGCCGGACGTGCGCCCGGACACCATCGAACTGAGCCCCGGCGTGACCGCTGAGTTCTGCGTTCGTGAGCTGCCCGACGCGGAGTTCCGGAAGTTGTGGGCCGATGGCGACCGCGCCAAGCTGATCGCGGCGACCATCTGCGATGCCGATGGCAAGGCGATCATGTCGGTGGAGGACGCTGCGCGCCTGAAGCCGCCGGTTGCTGCCAAGTTCCAGGACGTGGCGCTCAAGCACGCCGGCTTCGGTGAGAAGGCGGCTGCGGCGGCGGAGCAGGCGGGAAACGCCTAAGCCGCAAGGGCGAGGAGTGGTTCTGGTGCGTCCTGTCCGTGACGTACCACCGGCCCGTCCAAGAGCTGCGCGCCACGATGTCGCGGCGCCAGTTCCTGGAGATGTGGGAGTTCCACAAGCGGAACCCCATTGACCCGGTGAGCCTGCACCAGAAGCCCGCCGCGCTTGTGGCCTACACCGTCGCCGCACACAGCCCGGCCGGCACCAAACGCCAGCTGGCCGATTACCTCGACTCGCTGGTGCCCGTCCTGGACGAGGACGACGCGCAGGCATGGTTCGATTCCCTATGAGTGAGACCTTCGGGCGGTTCGCCGCCGTTCCCATCGGCCCGGCGCTGTCCGCGCGCGATAGCGGCCTGACCCTAGCCACGACGGCGGCGGCCGACATCAACCGCACGGCGCGGTCGGACATTCCCCAAGACGCTGGCACGGTGGGCGTGGAGTTCGCCGTATGGGGTGACGATGCCCTGCAGGCGGTCGTGGGCGTGGTCAACGCCGGCGCGTCGCTGTCGGCCGTGCTGGGCTCTGCTGGCGGCATCGGCTGGAACCTGGCCGCCGGCACGTTGCGCGTGGGCGGCGCCACGGTGGCTTCTGGCCTGCCGCTGGTGCTCAAGGGCGACATGGTGGGCGTGGAGCTGGTCATCGGCTCGCCCAACACGGTGCGCCTGTACCGCAATGGTGCGCTGGTGCACGCCGGCTCGGCGGCGCTCGCTGGGCCTCTGTACTTCGCCGCGTCGCTGGGCGCGAGCAAGGCGGGCGGCCTGGTGCTTGCGGTCAACGCCGGGCAGTGGGTCGCCAGCGGGCCGGCGGCGGCGTCGGGCTGGCCCCTGCGGCGCCCGTCCACCGCGGCGCCGAGCATCGCCGATGCGGATTTTCTGACCGCGCCGGGCGACACCCCAGCCAACGCCCGGTACGAGGGCTTGCTGGCCGAGGGCGTGACCATCATGTCGGCGCTCGACTTCTGGGTCTGGGGCGGCAGCGCCACGCAGACGACCGTAGCGGACTGCCTTGTCCACGACGCTGACGGGCTGCTGGATGACCTGGCCCTGTCGGGCGGCGCCGGGCAGCCGGTGTCCATCCGGCAGGGGCCGGCGGGCGGCATGCTCGCCGACACCGTGGCCGTGGGTCGGTTCGTGATCGATCGCGTGGAGATCGCCGGCGACGGCGACAAGCGGCTGGCGCTGCTGGACGCGCACGCGGACCTGGACGACCCGATCACGCGTGCGGTGTTCCTCCCGAACATCCCCGGCCTGGCTTGGAGTGCGCAGCCGGTGGTGATCGGGGCTGTGGCAAGCGTGCCGGCGCTGGGCGCCAATTCCGATGGCTCGGCGCTGTTCCTGGCCGATGGCCCAATGAGCGTGTCGGCGGTGATGGACCGCGGCGACCTGATGGAGCCGGGCACGTTCCAGCTCGCGCCGGGCGGGCAGCAGCTGCTTATGCAGTCGCCGCCGGTCGGCCCGGTGGTCGCCGACGTGTCCAGCATCGGGACCGGGCAGCAGCCGGCGACGCTGCGGCAGGCGCTGGGTGACGTGTTCGGCCGGCTCGGCAAAGCGGCATGGGCTGCAGGCGACGCCAGTGGCATCGACACGGCGACCCGCTACGGCGGGGTGGGGTACTACTCCCGCGACGCCGTGACAGCGCGTGCGGCGCTGGGAGCGATCCTGCCGAGCTACGGCGCCGGCATGTACCAGGCTGCGGATGGAGTGCTGCGCGTCGCCCGGGTGGTTGCGCCTGAGTCGGTGGCGGTGCCGGCGTTCGAGATCATCGCCGGCGACCTGGCCGAGGATCTGATCGCGCTGCCGGACGATGCGCCGAACCTGACCCGCCGGTTCGCCTACCGCCCGAACGCCCAGGCGCTCGGCACGGGCGATCTCGTCACCGATGTGGTGGACGTGCCGCAGGCGCGCCGCGACGAGCTGACGGCGCTGTTCCGGGGGCAGGTGTACGCCGCCGGCCCGCTGCACCCGCACTACCGGCACGCGGACGTGGCCGCGCCGTTCGTGTCGCTGTTCTGGCGGCAGGCGGATGCGCAGGCCGAGGCCGACCGGATCGTGGGGCTGTACGCGGTGATGCGGCACTTCTACGTGCTGACGATCCGCGGCGATCAGGAGCTGACGGTGCAGCCGGGGCAGGTGGGGCGCATCACCTATCCGCGGTACGGCCTGCCGGCCGGGAAGAACGTGCTCGTGCGCAGCGTAGAGCGCAACCCGGCCACGGGGGACGTGGTGCTCAACGTGTGGGGCTGAAATGCTGATCGGGTACGGAATGCCGGCTGTCCAGTCGGTGGCGCTGGTTGGGGGCGCGTGGCTGACCGCCGACGCCGGCGCCGCGCTGTTCGACGGGAAGCCGGCTCGACGCGCGCGCATCGCCAGGACTGGCGCGCTGTCGATCAACATCACCTTCTCCGGCACCATCGTGCCGCGCATCGTCGCGCTGTTGGGCCTGTCCCTGCCGCCTGGCGTGCCGATCTCGGCCGCCGGCGCCAGCGGCGTTACCGTGCGTCTCCCCGATGGATCGGTGTGCGCCTGGCTGTTCCTGACGGGCACCGCATCGGTGGCGTCGGTGTCCTTGGGGATCGACACCACCGCGACGACCGTGGAAGTGGGCGAGATCGTAGTCCTGCGCGCCGTGGACGTGGGCATCGCCGACGGCTGGGCCGTTGCCACCATCGACACCAGCGTCCACACGCGGACGAAGGGCGCCCAGCTCAACACCGTGGAAGGGCCGCGCTATCGCCGCTTCACCGGCAACCTGTCGGTGCGGCCCACCGAGGTGGCGCACAACGGCGGCCTAGCCGGCACGGATTGGGATGCGGTGGTGCTGGCGCTGCAGGGGCGCCGCCGAGGCTGCATCGTGCCGGAGTACAGCCGGACGAAGGGCGGCCCCATCGATCCGGCGCTGGCGGCCCGGTCGGCGATCTACGGCGCTGCGTCAAACACTTGGAGCGTGGAGAACGTGAGCGGCCGGTACTTCTCGGGCTACTTGGAGTTTGAGGAAGTGCCCGCGTAGGTGGCACCATGCCCCGACCAACGGACAGGAATGGTAAAGGGGGATGCTGTGCGAATAATGGCGATGATTGCGGGAGTACTTCTGTTGGCTGCATGTAGTGGCGAGAGGTCGTCCGACGGGAAAGGTGCCGTGGCGCAAGATTCGGCTGAGGTGATTGCCGCTCAGCTCGCAACACTCACGGCTGTTGTAAACAACGCCGAGATGGACCCCGCGTCAAGGCGAACCGCCGTTGATTCAATCCTCTTAGTAGCCCCTGGTAGTGATGCAGCGAATGCAGCGCGTGCGATGCTACCAGCGATAAACGAGGCGGAACGCATCGCCAGTATCGGAAAGCAATGGGCTTACCGTTTTGACGCGGACAAGATGAGTGGTGAAAGTATGGCGATTGCGAGCGTCGCCAGCAGCAACACAATTTCCCTGGATTTTCCATATGCTGGGGCTCAGCGCGGCCGGATTGGTCTCCGCAATCACCCACGATGGGGGCGGGATGTAATATTTTCTATCGAGCGTGGTCAGATTCCGTGCAGTAGCTGGGATGGCTGCTCGGTCAAAGTTAGATTTGATGATGAGAAGCCATTTATTGTCGGTGCAAGCAGGGCGGAAGATGGAAGCACGGAAGCGGTCTTTCTGAGAGGGTATGCGAGCCTTGAGCGAAAGATTCGCGCATCAAAAAAGATGCTCATCGAGGTGAATATCTATCACGGAGGTAGCCCGATTTTCGAGTTTGATATAGACGGCTTCGATCCGCAAAGGATGAAGCCGCGAGGGTAGTCCTTTCAATCAAGCGACCATGGGCCCGCGTAGAGCGGGCTTTTTTATTGGATACGATATGAGTCTGTACACCCTTACTATTGACCTGCTGTTGAAAACGGGGGGCTTCGAACGCGATTCCGGCAAGGCGGTTCGCCTCACGGAGCGGAACATGGCTCGCCTCACTACGGCGGCCAAGGTGGCCGGTGCGGCCATTGGGACGGCAATCGTGGCGGGGACAACGGCGACCATGGCTTGGACGCGCGAGGTCGCCACCCTCAGCCGCGAAATGGACAACTTCGCCAGCGTTTCCAAATCCACGTCCGTTGAGTTCCAGCGCATGGCGGTCGGCGCCGAGACCGCCGGCGTCGGCGCGGAAAAGCTCGCCGACCAGTTCAAGGACTTCAACGAGAAGGTAGGCGAGTTCCTTGCCACCGGCGGCGGCGGGATGAAGGACTTCTTCGACCAGGTGGCCCCGAAGATCGGCATCACGAAAGAGGCGTTCCGGGGACTGTCCGGGCCGCAGGGGCTGCAGCTCTATTTCAACTCGCTGGAGAAGGCCGGGCTCAGCCAGGAGAAGATGAGCTTCTACCTGGAGTCGATGGCATCGGACACCACCGCCCTCATCCCGCTGTTGCGCAATGGCGGGCAGGGTTTCAACCGCTGGGCTCAGGCCGCAGCGTCGGCCGGCGCGATCATCGACGGCGACACCAGCAAGGCGCTGGCGCGGCTTCGCGACGTGACCACGGAAGCGGGGTTGGCGTTCCGCGGCATCAAGGTGCAGGTGGCTGAGGGCGCGCTGCCGGCGATGCAGGACTTCGCGGACCTGGTGACGGATCAGGGCTTCAAGGATGGCATGACCACCATCACCACGGGCGTGATCGAGGCCACGACCGGCATCCTTGGCTTGGCCTCCGCAGCCGGCAACGCCTACAGCAAGCTCCAGGAGCTGGTGACGCTGCAGCTGGGCGGCTTCGGTAACGCCATGGGCGGCGAGTACCTGGCGGCCCAGCGGAAGGAACTGGAAGCGGTCAATGCGGAGCTTGCCAGTCGGCGCGGCGCTGCTGGCGTTGCCGGCGCCCTGGCCGCGCGCGCTGCAACCACGCCGGCCCGATTGGTCGGCGCCCAGGGCATTGCGGGCAGCTCGGATGCCGAACTCCGCGAGCGCGCCGCCAAGCTGCGCGATCAGATCGAGTTCAACGAATCAGTCTTCGGCGACCCGTCCAAGATGCGCGTGTACGTGTCGGACCGGGATGCGATGCCGGAATCGTTCTTCAAGCCCAAGCCCGAGAAGCCCGACAAGCCGACGAAATCAGCGACCAACGCGGCAGCGGAAGACATGGAGCGCTACAGGCAGGAGGCCAAGCTGGCGGCCGCCGCGATGGATGGTCCCCTGGCGGAGGCGATGGTGAAACACGAGCTGCGCATGGAGGAAATCAACAAGCTCCTGAACACGCACAACATCGAACAGGCTGACGCCAGCGTTCTCATGGTCGATAGCGCGAACACCTACGCCAAGGCCATGGCGGAGATCGAGAAGGCGCAGGCAGCGCCCGCCGCGTTGCTCTCCACAATGGAGCAGGAGGTCCAGCTTCTGGGAGTCGCCGGTCCGGCGCGCGAGCTGTACCGCCGCCAGATGCAGAACGAGGCCGACATGCGGGAGCAGATCAACCGCGTGATGGAGGCCGGCGCCAAGTTCAGCGAGGATGAAATCGCCCTCCTGATCGCGCGTGCTCGAGCACTGGCCGGCGTGTCGATGGAGATGGAGGAGGCGGCGCGTGCGACTGAGGACTGGCAGCAGATCGCGGTGGATGCGGCCGGGGGCGTGGCCGATACCTTCGCCGATGTGTTCGACGGCCAGATCAAAAACGCGAAGGACTTCTTCTCCGAGTTGAAGGACGTGTTCAAGCGGGGATGGTGGGATGTGGTTCGCACCGGGCTGCAGCAGCAGTTCGTGAACCCGATCCAGAAGGCCATCCAAGGCATGCTCTCGGGGCAGGGCTTCGCGGGTGCTGGTACCGGCTACGCCGGGCTGGGCTCGACCATTGCCGGCGGCATCGTGCAGGGGGCGCAGCGTGCCGGTATTGGAAGCCTTGGCATCGGCTCCACCATCGGTGCCGCTGCCGGCTCTATCGGTGGCTTCGGTAACAACGTCGCCGGCTTCGGCGGCTTCCAGGGCCGGATGTACGGCTTTGGCGGCGTGGCCGGAGCGCTGGGTGGTGGCGGCTCGGGCTTCGGCATGCCGCCAGGCATGGGGTGGTTCGGCAAGTCGCTGCTGACCGGCGAGTTCGCCGGCGGGCTCCCCTATGCAGGTGCCGGCCTTGGCCTGCTGGGCGCCTACTACGGCCTCACGCAGCGCGGTAGCGGGGGCATGTCCAGCGTCCTTGCCGGCGCGTCCTACGGCGCGCTGGGGCTCGGCGTGGGTGGTGCCATTGCGGGTGGGATGGGGGCTATCGGTGCTGGCGTCGGCATCGGTGGCATTGGCGCTGGCGCAGCGGCCGGCGCAACCGGCGCGATGGGGGCCATCGGCGCGGCCTCGTGGGTGCCGGTGGTGGGCTGGGCGCTGGCGGCCCTGGCTGTCGTGGACAAGATCAGCGGCGGCAAGGTGTTCGGTACGAAATACAAGACCGACAGCAGCCAGCAGACCATCGACGTAAGCGAGGCCGGCGGCGTCGCCTCGGCCACCGCCGAGCAGAGCCGGCAGAAGGCGTTGTTCGGCGGCAAGAAGCGTCGGACCATCGACGTGGACCCAGGGCAGGAAGCCCGCGACGCGGCCGCCGGCATGCACGAGGTGTTGGCGGCGTATGCCAAGCAGCTGGGCGTGACGTTGCGGCAGGACGCCGCGGCCCTGGTGGGCGGCTCGTTCTCCCAGACGTACGACCGGAAGGGAAACGTCACCGGCTCGCGCTCGACGGTCCTGGGAAAGAGCTACGACGAGGACGCCGAGACCTTCCAGAAGCGGCTCGCCGCCGAGCAGGCCATTGCCGCGGTCGGGAAGGTCGACGGCCAGGCCAGCAAGATTGCCGAGGACTGGCGCAAGTCCGCGGAGCTGCTGGAGGAGGGCGCCAACTTCTTCGTCACCGCGGCAGTGGATGCCAGGAACGGCCTTGACCTGTGGACTGGGATCGGGCTGTCCGCGCTCACCGACTACGCGGAGAAGATGCAGGCGGCTGATGAAACCCTGAGCGCGGCCTACACCCGGCTGGCGGGCACGGCGAAGTCTTACGGCACCCTGATGGCGGACATTGCCACGCAGGTAATGACGGCGGACTTGTCGGGCTACCAGCAGCAGGCGTTGAACATCGAGCGCACGTATCGGCAGCAGGTGAAGTCGGCCAACGACTACGCCAAGGCGCTCGGCTTGTCCGGCGCCCGGGCGGAGGACTTGGCGAAGATCGAGGAGCTGCGCGCGCTGCAGATGGGCAAGCTCCAGGCGCAGATCGAGGCCGACAAGAAGAACATCAAGTACGGCTTGTCGATCAGTGATCTATCGCCGTTGACGGACCAGGAGAAGCTCTCCGAGGCGATGCAGGCCCTGGCGGACGCCACGGCCAAGGGAGACAGCCAAGCGGCCCAGCAGGCGGCACAGGCGGCGCTCGGCTTCGGTCGGAATCTGTACGCCAGTGGGAAGGACTACAACGACCTGTACGGCCGCGTCACGTCGATGATCGACGGCATGAAGATCGGCGACCTTGACCTGGAGGATGGAACCTCTATGGGGCAGCTGGCCGATGCCATTGAGGCGCTACCGGAGTACTTCGGGAAAGCCATCTTCGAGGTAGCCGCCGGAGGAAAGGAGGTCCAGAAGGAGACCAACGCCAAGCTCGATGAGCAGAGCCAATTGCTCCGCGAGCAGAACCAGTTGCTCCAAAAGCTGTTGAACACCACACAAGGCGCTGCGGCAACCCAGAAGCGCGAATCCCTGAACGCATCGCTCAACGCAAGGTAAGACATGCGATATGTGACTCTCATCGATCTGGGCGCGGGGCAACTCCCTGCCCAGACACCATCCCCTGCACGACAGGCGGCGTGGTTCCCCGTCGTGCATACGGCAGCGGTCGTGCCCCCGGTCACGGACGCGGAAGTCACGCCTGTCGCTGACGGTGTGCTGTTGGAGTGGTCCGCAGTGGAGTCCGGCGGCGCGCTCGTCACATATATCATCGAGCGCGGCCCGACGGAGACGGGGCCTTGGGAGGAGATCGCCCGCACGACCGAAACGCGCTACCTGTACTCCGATGGCAGGGGGCAGACCTGGTTCTTTCGGATCACGCCGAGCGTGCGGGGGAAGCCGGGGCAGGGCGACATTGTCGTCGGCACCCCTGAGCTGGTGGCTCGGCAGAATGCCTTGGACCAGGAGAAGGAAGAGAGGCTCCTAGGTGACCTGGAGAACGCGACAGCCGTTGCGGATGAGGCTACGGCGCGTGCGGCAGCTATCGCTACGGAACAGACGGATCGTGCCAGCGCGATCATTGCCGAACAAACTGCACGCGCTGCCGCCATTGCAGCCGAAGCAACTGCACGCTCCAACGCAATCAACGCGTCTGCGGCTGCCTCGGCAGATAACCTGCTGAATGCGCAGCTTGCCCTTGACGCGAAGATCACCAACGAAGCGACGTTGCGACAGACTGCCGACACATCGCTTGCCAGCCAGATTGCAACGATCAGTGCGGGCACGGGTGAGCAGTTCGACACCGGTGGCGGCATCTGGTATTTCGACACAACTGCGGAAGGCTGGACAGCGATAAGCGGTTCGGGAATCACCGTTGTTGATGGTTGGCTGCGTCCTGATTTCAGTGCCAACTCCACGCAGAACGTGCAGTCGCCGTTGCTTACCTTTGACTCAACGTCATACCGCTACGTCAAGTTCCGTATGCGAAAGGTTGGCAACCCCGGCGTTTGGCGTGGTTGGCTGCGCTGGATCACCGCTGCCGATCAGACCTACGACACCGCAAAGCAGGTGCTTATCCCTGAGCCCACTTTCGACGCAAACGGCATTGCCACAATCGATGTAAAGGACATTCCTTGGCCTGCGGGTGTTACGCGCGTGCGTATCTATCCGTACTCGGGCATGACCAGTGCGGGGAACTATGTCGAATACGACTGGATTGCGCTGGGCCGTCCTTCGCCTGGTGCTTCTGCTGCTGCGCTGCAGGAGGAACGTACTGCACGTATCAATGGTGATGCGGCCGAAGCCACGCAGCGTACTACGCTTGGCGTGCAGGTTCGTGGCAACTACACGGGCACCGATCCGGCGCAGCTGCAGTCTGGCTTGCTCTATCAGGAACGCCAAGTTCGAATCGCCGCCGAAGGTGTCATCGCAACCGACGTTTCGAGCCTGAAAGCGCGTATGCCAGCCGGTAACGGCAAAGTGGCCACCGAAGCATCGGTAACTTCAGAGGCTTCCGCGCGTGTGAGTGGTGATGAAGCCAACGCAACGCGCACATCTGCAATTGAAGCTCGCATACCTGCTGGTACTGGGCCGCTGGCAACTGCGGCGGCTGTCGATGCGGTGCAGGCGAACGTCAACACGGTTGATGGCAAGGTCACCGCAAACACTGACAGTATCCAGCGGCTGACCGCAGCTGTTGGTTCCGCACTGACTTTGTTCAACCCTTCGTTCGAACTGGATACCGGCTGGAATGGTTCGGCGTCGTCCGACCAGGACACGATCCCCACGGGCTACAGCTATGTCACCACGGACCCGCACAGTGGCGCACGCCATTTGCGTATCAATGGCGGTGGACAAGGTGCGATCTACAACCGTTCCAAGCTCACCGTCGCTGTTGGCGATGATGTAGATGTGTCGTTCTGGTGCGGCTCAATAGGTTCAACGCCGGACGGGTATATACGCTTGTCAATCTCGTGGCGGAAAGCTGACGGGACCAGTAATGGTGCTGTTGCCACAACGGCCCAACAAAACACGTCAGTTGCGCGGTGGACAAAAGTTGTTGGTAAGTTGCCGCAGCCGCCTGCCGGTACGGCTTACGGAATCCTGTACATCCAAACCAATCATACCGTTGGCGCGTGGGCGGTTGACGATGTTCAAGTGAGCAAGGTTGGTGATACCGCCGCCGCTACTGCACAGAGTCTTGCTGCCGTAAGCAACACCGTGACGCAGCAAGGGCAAGATATCTCTGCAGTATCCACGCGCCTTGGGACCGTCGAAGCGCGGGTTCCGTCAGGAACTGGCGTCTTGGCAACAGGTGCTGCAGTTGATGCGGTGCAGGCAAGTGTCGCGCTTGTTGACGGCAAGGTGACAGCAAACGCTGACAGTATTTCCAAGCTGTCTGCGGCAATCGGCAACGTTATCGCTGTGCAGAACCCATCCTTTGAAACCGTCGCTGGAAACATCGGCTGGGGGACTGACATTCTCGGCAGCAATAATGCGCTGCCTGCAGCTACCACGCTCACTGATAGCTACGCTGCCCAGGGCAAGTACTCCGTGCGCATGTCCGGTGGGCCTGATGCGCCAAACCGCATCATGTATAACGCACAGCAGTTCTCACTACAGGGTGTTAAGCGCATCTGGCTGTCGCTTGATTCCAGGACGGCCGGGGCCCCACCCGAAGGTACGCAGGTGCGAATCGGTTTGCGTTACTACGATGCAAACGGTGCACAGATTGCTAATTCCTATATCCCGTGGTTCACGGCAACTGGTGGAACCTGGCAATGGGGGCAGAACGTAGTGTCCGGGTGGCACACCCCACTCGCAGGTGCGGCGAGCGCGCGTGTGATTCTGTATGTCCAGGGCCTAACCGCTGGCGTGTTGTTGCTTGACGACGTTCAGGTGAATCTAGAAACCGCCACCGGGGCCGCAATCTCGCAGAGTCTGACGGCAGTATCCAACACCGTGACCCAACAGGGTCAGGACATTTCTGCGGTGTCCACGCGCCTTGGTACTGTCGAAGCACGCCAGCCAGCTGGCAGTGGTGCGCTTGCCACTGCCGCATCGGTTAGTGCAGTGGATAGTGCATCGGTTAGCCGTGATGAGGCGCTTGGTACAAGAACCGGAACCATCGAGGCACGCTTGCCACCCGGTAGTGACAAGCTGGCGAACGAAGCGCGCGTCGTTGCGGCAGAATCCGCGGCAGCTACTGCTACCGGTGCAGTGGCAACGCAACTGACGCAAGTTAAAGCCACTGCCGAGGGTGCCAACGCTTCTATCACGAACTTGATAGAAGTCTCCGCAACGACCAACAGCATTGGCCTCGTGGATGGGGGGTTTGAGGGTAGTAAGGGCTGGGGTTCGTCTTCAGCTGTGGACCAACCCAGCTACAACTTGCCATCGACGGCGCAGTATTGGGCAGACACCTATCGCAGTGGCTTGCGTAGCCTTCGGTTCAACCCTGGTATCGCATCGGCTGCCAGCGTGTTCAACAACTCATGGTTGAGGGTCAAGACCGGGCAGAAAATTCGTGTGACGTACTGGGCACGTATTACCGGCTGGGTGCCGACAAGTGCTGGCTACATCCGAGTTAGTGCCCGGACGTACCGGACAGATGGCACCAATCCCTACGTGGCAATCGGAGCGTCCTCTCCGGTTACCTCGCTCTCATCAACATGGCAAAAGTTGACAGAGGTTTACACCGTTCCCACCGGTGTGACGATCATGCAGTTCGCAATGCAGTGCTTGAACAACAACGCCAACACTGCGGTGTATGTCGATGACGTGAGTGCGGAGCTTATCGGAGAAGAGGGAGAGATTGCCCGCGCGAAGGTCACAAACGTACTGGATGTTGACGGGAACATCAGCGGCACCGTCAGCGAGAACGATGGAGTTCGCAGCAGCTACAGCATTCTGGCGAGCGTGTTCCGGGTCGTCTCAAAGCTGACCGGGATGGGCATGGAGTGGCTGGACGGCTACCTGCGGATATGGAAGGGCTCGGCGCAGTTGGTGCTGGGCCATTCGTTCGGTTCTGGTGACCTGGTGATGTGGTATGGGCCCAACGTGGGCGCGGCAAACTGCAATAAGTCGAATGGTCTTTTCCACCTCGATACCTCTGGTGGCGGCTACTTCGGCGGCTCATTGTCTGCAGGCACTTTGAAGAACGCGGTCCAAACCACTACGACGGTGACAACTGGAACCGAGTTGATCAATGGCCCGTTCGACACAAACGGCAACACACGAAGCGTCGTCCTGAGCTTCAGCCGAACAATGGCCTATGTGAGCAATGCATACGGAACTTCCGGATTCACTGCAGGGGCCGGGGAAAACACCGCCACGATCAGGCTCTATCGGAAGATCGGGTCGGCAGCAGAGACGCTTTGGCAAACCCTCAACGCTGCGGGCATGGTGGATATTTTCAACGAGGGCGACGCGCCCGACAGGGCGAACTCGCGGTGGGGTGGTGCGCTCACAGTCAACGATACTTCACCCGCGGGGCAGCAGGTCACCTATCGAGCTGTAATTACGGGCTATACATCCCAGTCGGTGTCGCATCCTGGGACGATCAACTCGATCACTACCACCCAAAATTTGGCGATCATCGCCACAGAGCAATGAGGGAAGAAAATGGAGTCAGAGGTCCAGCTCAACGAGCAGGGAGACGTGCAGCGCGTCTACGACGAGAACAACCGTGACGTGCTGTTCTGTCGGCGTGCAGAGATCTTTTTCACGCCGAACGAGGACGGCTCGCCTAGCACTGAAGGGAAAGTGCTCTGGCACACGCAGTGGTGGCACTACATTGGGAACGTGAAGCGGGCGGAAAGCCTGGGCCCCGTGATCGAGAATTCGATTGCCCAGGTGCTGGGGGATAGTTACTACGTGGGGGCGGCTGAGCCATTGCCGGCCGCAGTGATCGTGGCCGGCATCAAGGCGGCGTACACGCACCGGGCGGCGGCCCATTTTGGGATTGAAACGGGCGGCGATAGTGAAGGTTGACTCAGGTCGTCAGGTCGCCTTTACGGTGAAGCCATCAGCAGAGGGTCGGTGGCTTCTGTGAATTCCTGCGGGTCAACCGTCACAGTCCGTTTCGGACAGCGAAGTCCTAATGACTTGAGGTTAACAAGGAGAGAGCATTGTGCAAACGGAACTGTGGCGAGCGCCGTACGTAGATTTGGATCTATATATGGGGCGCTGGTACGAAATCTGCCGTAAACCTCAGAGTGCTGACGATAAGGGCCTCCGAGACGTGCTTGTAGACCATTCACGCGGCGCAGATGGCTCCATTGATCTGCTGAGTTCATTCGATCATCCAGTGCTGGGGAGCCGTACCTTCCACGGGGTGGCCACGCCGCAAGATTCCTCAGGGTCACTTTTGGATATTTCCTATCCGGAGACATTGCATTGGTTGCCTTTTCTCTCCGGCAGGGTGTTCGTGATCAAGGTTGACGTTGATTACCGAACGGCTTTAATTGGCGAGGCGCGACGACAAGGTCTAGTGCTTCTGCATCGAAGTCCGGTGATGGAGCCATCGGAAGCACGCAAGTGGCTGCGGATAGCTGAGTGCCAGGGCTTTGACACAGAGAGCCTCGTGTGGCCGATTCATTCGGGGTGTCAAGCGCCGCTATGAATGCTGCGGGTCCAGCCTACGGCAGCGCCAAGCGGGCTCCTCGCGATGGGGCCTCGGTGCTTTGGACGGTAGGTCATTCCACACGCACTTGGGAGGCTTTTCGGGAAGTCCTACGAGTCCACGAGATCACCACGCTGGTTGACGTCAGGCGGTTCCCTGGCTCTCGAAAGTTTCCTTGGTTCGGTCGCGACGCGATGAGCGAGCAGTTGCCTCGGGACGGCGTTGGCTACAAGTGGATTCCTCAATTAGGAGGGCGGCGATCAGTGCTGCCGGGGTCGCCGAACGGCGGGTGGAGAAATTCGTCATTCCAGGGGTATGCGGATCACATGGCCAGCGCGGAGTTTGCGAACGGGCTAGAGCAAGCCTTGGCTGCAGCTGCGCAAGGGCGCACGGCGCTGATGTGTGCAGAGCTGTTGTGGTGGCGCTGCCATCGGCGCTTGATTTCGGACCTCTTGGTACACCGGGGGTACCAAGTCCTGCATATCCAGACCGAACGAGCGCCTGAATCGCACCACCTCAATCCGATGGCTCAAGTGGCAGGCGAGGACCTTATATATCCCCCTTTGCAGCTCGGTTTGCTTTAGGCCTTCAGAGCAAGCCCGCCTATCTCCGCTCGGACTTCGCAGGAATGCTTGACTGAATTGGGGGCGGTGGTCATGATCCGCCCCCTCTACTGGGGAGTAGAACCGGGCCCGGTACGCCGGGCTTTTTTATCCGTACAGCAGTGACCAAATGACGGGAGAACGCTGGAATTGGTAGCGTAAACCGTCTACGTCCACCTGCGTTGCCATCTGCCCATCCGCGTCTACGAGGATTTGGCCATCCACTACCGTTGAAGCTTCCCTGAAGCGGGTGACAATTGAAACCTTACTGGTGGCGAACAGTGTTACAGGCCTGCGCTCCAAGCCAGGCCCTTCAAGGAACATCTGCAAATCATTCACGAATGCATCTCCGATGGATGCCCCTGTATTCGCAGTCTGGGCACACGGTTGGTTACCGGTATGCGAAGACATAGGCCCGTACTGTTGTTCTGGAACCTGCGTCTCTTACCCGGTCACAATGACTTCACGCTCCCTGATGCCCTTTTAAGTGGTGAAATGGGAAAGTACATATGTCCTCAGCAGCTGCGGGTTGCCGCCCTCCTCAGAAGTAGCTGCGCATGACGGGTGAGCAAAACTCACCACTGCCCACCAGTCGTTTCCCGGCGATTGGTGGGCTTTTTTATGGGCCCTCCGACTACCTCGCCGAGCCGTTGCGCGATGGTTGGGAGCATATGATTGAGTCCCGGCAATTGTGAGGTTGCGCGCCCCACGGCCAGGAGCTACGGAGGAGTAGCTTCAGTTTGCAGCTGAGACCAAAACTCGACGAGATCGTGGAGTGCTGGCGATCCGATTTCGCCATCAAGCTCCTGGAGATGATCGGCCTCACGCATCCAATGCTGTGTGCTGATCTTCTGAAGCACGCTGTCCTCTACCTCTTTGCAACCCATGTTCCATTGTGTGAAGTAAGGGAACTCGATGGGGTAATGGTGAAGCTCTATCAGGTCGTGATGTAAAGCCGATGAGCGTATCCGACCGTAGATGCGTTCAACCCCTTCCGTTGGCCCTTCGAAATACTGGAAGAACCGCTTTCCGTCGTACAGCAGAACTCCCGTCACGCCTGCAATCTGATTGTGGGCACGCGCGTCGACCAAGAGGTGGTCCAACTGGTCTGCGGTCAACCCCGAAATAGCCGTGCTTATGTACGCAACTGCCTTGTAGGTCATGGCAAACGATCAGGGGTAAAGGATGCGCACAGTTGCACAAATGAGGGGGCGTTGTGAAGCCTTCAAAAAAAAGAGCCCGGGTGGTTATCCGGGCTCGCTTCGCATCATCCGAATACCAGACTCCATTGGATATCGGAGTCTTGGTACTTGAACCTGAATCCGTCGAAATCGGTTTGCTTCGCAATTTTTCCGCTTTCGTCTATCAGAGTGCGCAGTTCTATATCTTGGCCGCGGGGACGAGAGAACCTGATCCCGTCGCTGAGCCCTGCTTTCAAGTGCTTCGATTCGGTAGATAAAAGCTTCACCGAGCGACGTTCTTGTCCGGGTCCTTCCAGCCACATCGCAACAGATCCCATGAATGTTCTCCACGTTGGTATAGGTGAGGGCCTCTCCGACCTGGCTCGGAGATCAGTGAGATCATTGAGGGGAGATAGTGAAATAGCCGTCAATCCGAGGGCGACGCGCGTCACATTGTTCTAGACGAACAGCGCGTTCCTGGTTGCGCCCATCTTTTCAGCAATTCTGGCCATTTCATTGGCGACCTTTACACAGGAATCGCCTGTCCTTTTCAGTGCCGTGATTTGAAGCTCTTGGTAGACCTGCCAGAAGACCGGTCCACATCCATTTGCCAAGTAGGCGTCGTGCAGGCTCATCCACTCGTCGTCGGTTAGATATTGCGCGCTGTATCCCATACGCCCTCCGGTGCATCCTGCCCCTGTTTTTTTCACGGTAGGCCCACGAGCCTGACCGACGTGTTAAACCGGCGCTCGAAGTCTCACTCTCCCAATTCAGCGTGGCTGTCAGGCCTCAACTTTCGTGTAGTTGCTTCATAGGCGTGCAAGCAGGCCGCTGACGGCCCTCTGCAGTGGCTGACGCCCGAAAGGATCATCTTCACCGGGCAGTATTCAGTTCAAACAATGTTCGTTGCGTGTTTGTGGGCGAACTGGGTTGACCCTGATGGCGTCGAGCCGGACATGCTCTGCTTCGCGGCGGTCACGGATGACCCTGAGCCCGAAGTTGCCGCTGCTGGCCACGACCGCACGATCATCAACATCAAGCCCGAGCATGTGCAGGCCTGGCTCAATCCAGACCCTGCCGACCTGCAGGCGCTGTACGCGATATTCGATGACAAGCGGCACCCGTTCTACGAGCACAAGATCGCGGCGTGATGGAATTGATATCTACTCGTTGCACTATCGTCAGCCAAGCGTAATCTTATGGTTACAAATATAGTAAAAACAAAAGGTTACGCGTTGCGCGCTCCGTGTGGCTGATGTAGCTTTGGCTGGTGTTTGACTACTCGGCTGCGCTCAATGGGAATAATCGATTCAACTCGCTACGAACTTTCGTGCTCTGTGTGTGGACGCGTGGAGAAAACTGCCGCGCACGAGTACGGGCCTGGGTATTGGGGTGGTCTACACGTTGTCGGTTTCACTCTCGAAACCCAGTTGCAAAGCTACGGCGAGAGTGTCGTAGTAAACGCAACTTGCCGGTGCGGACAACAGGCTGAGGTGGCAGTCGTGAGTAGGGGGGCATGAGTTTGCCAATAAGACGTGATCTCGGCACTGGTAACGCCAGCGTCAGAAGGGGCGGGGCTCACCAAAGGCACACGCTCGCGCAGATCCGTTGATGCGCAAGCATCTTCGTTTCCGATAAGCGGCACCCCTCACCCGCGACTGCTTGGCATTGCTTTGTGTTGGAGATTCTCGGGTCGCAAGTTCGTGTATCGCTTGAGCGTTGCCCAGCTCTCGTGCAGCGTGAAGAGTGCGACTTCATGGATTCCATACCCAGCTTCGAACAAGCGGCTGGTCGCCTCGTGCCGCAGGTCGTGGAATCGAAGGTCCGCAATTTCCAGAACGTGGCAGGCACGGGTAAACGCAGCGCCAATTGACTTTGGCTCGAACGGGAAGATCAGCGGATTGAGTTCGCCATCCGGCTGCTGCAGTCGTGGCTGCCGTTCAATAATTTCCAGTGCCTCTTTGGACAGCTTGAAGACTTTGTGGTTGCCGAGCTTCTGAGTGGGATGCTTGACGTCGCGCAGTCGGCAAACCGCTTTGTCGATATCTAGATCATCCCAGCGTAGGCGGGTGATCTCTTCCTGACGTCGTGCGCTGTGGATGGCAAACCACATGATGTCGCGCATGGGGATCTCGGCACGGACGTCGCGGCGGCTGAAGTTTGCGTCGAGCATCTGCAACTCGTTGGCCGTGGGGCGGCGATCGCGTTGCTTCGGCTTTCCGATAAGGCGTTGTTGGCGCAGGTACTCGGCAGCGTCATCCAACTCCTGCATTGGCACCGGTACGCGCAGTGCGACTCTGGCCGCTCGAAATACCTGGCGCAGCCAAATGAGGTCATTGGCGGCAGTGGCTGGGCCGGCGCCTTCCTTTCGGCGCCCTTGGGTGTATGCGATGAAGTCGGCATGCGTGAGCCGATCAACCCGCATGTCCGCTATAGCCCCGTCGCCGATCCGCGCAAGGTCTGCCGTCTTGGAGCGGCCCCACGGGTTGTCGTCGGCCATCTGTCCCGAATACCAGGTGATCATCTGGCCAACCGTCATTCGGGTGCCAACGGTTTCCCCTCGCGCACGCTGGCCGGCCAGCTCTGCTTCACGCCGTGTCAGCCATTCTTTGGCCAGCGCCTTGGTCGGAAACGTCTCCGACTCCCTGTGTACGATCTTGCCCTCGGCCTTGAGCCGGATAGTCGCCGTGTAAGATGTGGCGCCGCTGGCCCGCCGCCTGGCCAAGATTGATCCCATGGTGCTACATGTCCAGTTTTGTAGCACCGAATGTAGCACTGCCGTGGCGGCAATGCCCGGAAACCCCCGGAAATACGATAGAAATGCAGCAGCCCAAAACCACCACGCAAGAAGCCCCGAAGCCCCGCCAGCCTTACGTTCTGGAGGGTTTGAGGCTGTCGGTTGCGCCGATGATGGACTGGACCGATCGCCATTGCCGGGTGTTCCACCGCCTGTTGGCACCGGGGGCGCGGCTGTATACCGAGATGGTCCATGCCAACGCGGTGATCCACGGTGACCGCGAGCGCCTGCTGGGCTATGACCGGGTTGAGCACCCGCTGGCCCTGCAGTTGGGTGGCAGTGAACCGGCGGCGCTGGCCGAGGCGGCGCGCATCGCCGCCGACTGGGGGTATGACGAGGTCAACCTCAACTGCGGTTGCCCCTCCGATCGGGTCCAGGCCGGGCGGTTCGGTGCCTGCCTGATGCGCGAGCCGGAGCTGGTAGCTGAATGCGTGGCTGCGATGGTGGCTGCCGTCGATATCCCGGTCACGGTGAAGTGCCGGCTGGGCGTGGACGAGGACAATGATTACGCGCTGTTTGCCGGCTTTGTTGACCGCCAGGTGCAGGCTGGGGCGGCGATGGTGGTGGTGCATGCGCGCAATGCGTGGCTCAAGGGCCTGTCGCCCAAGGAGAACCGGGAGATCCCGCCGCTGCGCTACGACTGGGCCTACCGGTTGAAGCAGGAGCGCCCGGAGCTGCCGGTGGTGCTCAATGGCGGCATCGCCAGCGTGCAGGCCGCCCAGCAGCACATGCAGCAATTGGACGGGGTGATGCTGGGGCGCGCCGCCTACCATGACCCGTATGTGCTGCACGCGCTGGACTGTGCACAGACCGGCCAGCCGCTGCAGGGCCGTGAGGAACTGCTGCTTGCCCTGCGTCCCTATGTGGAGGCGCAACTGGGCAGGGGGTTGGCACTCAAGCACATCACCCGCCACCTGCTGGGGTTGTTCCATGGCCAGCCGGGCGGGCGCGGCTTCCGCCAGGTGCTCAGTGAGGGGGCACACCGTGCCGGTGCCGATTGGCAATTGCTTGAGCAGGCCCTGCAGGTAACCCGCGAGCAGGCCGCCCGGGTAGCCTGAACCGCTGTGCGGGCGGCGGCATATGTCCGGTCAATATGCTGAACGGGGCGGGGTGAACAGGGGCAGGGTTCAGACCGGATTCACCCCTAAAAATCAAGAATTTGCCTCAATTTCGTGAGGCCTGTGAAAAAAGTTACAGCGCGGGTTTTTACGGATTTTGAACGTTGCCGCACAGTCCGCTAGGATCACCCCCATGCATCCGCTTTCCCGTCGTCGTCTGCTGATCGCCCTTTCCGCCACCGTGCTGGTGGCCGGTCCGGGCGTGCTCGTGGCCTCGGCCCAGCAGCCGCAGCGCCAGGAAGCCCAGCGTGGCGGCGAGCAGGCCATGCGTGCAGCGCAGGCCCAGATGGCCCCCAGCCGCGGTGGCGAGCGCTCGTTGTCCGACGCGGTGCGGCGCGTGCAACGCGAGACCGGTGGGCGCATCCTTGGCGCCGAGCGTGTGCCGTACGATGGCCGTGACATCAACCGGGTCAAATACATGGATGACCGCGGCCGCGTGCGCTACATGGATGATCCGGCGCCGTCCCGCGCGGGCCCGCGTGGCCCCCGGTCGGAGCCACCACCACGCGACGATAACTCCTGAACAGCGATAGTTGTCCCGCGTTTCGCATATATACGCCGGTTGAAGCCGGCCCAAGTTACTAGGG
>NZ_DLJW01000127.1:40339-89224 GCF_002477705.1 Stenotrophomonas sp. UBA7606
GGCCTGAAGCAGGGCGCCGATGACTACCTGGTCAAGCCGTTCCATGTCGAAGAGCTGCTGGCCCGCGTCAACGCGCTGCTGCGCCGCGCCGCTGGCTGGTCCAAGCCGACCCTGGAATGTGGCCCGGTGGCGCTGGATCTGGCCGCACAGACCGTGAGCGTGGGCGGCAGCAATGTCGACCTCACCAGCTATGAGTACAAGGTGCTGGAATACCTGATGATGCACGCCGGTGAGCTGGTCTCCAAGGCCGACCTGACCGAGCACATCTACCAGCAGGATTTCGACCGCGACTCCAACGTGCTGGAAGTGTTCATCGGCCGCCTGCGCAAGAAGCTGGACCCGGACGGCGAACTCAAGCCGATCGAAACCGTGCGTGGCCGCGGCTACCGCTTCGCGATTCCGCGCAACGAGGGCTGAGCCCCGCCAAGGGGTAGAGCGTGATGAAGGGCCGTCAGTGGCTATTGAAGCGTTGGCGGCCCCGCTCCTTGCAGGCCCGCCAGCTGTTGGCGGCGTCGGTGGGCCTGGTGGCCTTCCTGGCCTTGGCCGGTTACGCGCTGGATGCGGCCTTTGGCCAGACCGCGCGTGACAACCTCAGCGAGCGCCTGAAGAACTACGCCACCGCCTATGCCGGTGGCATCGATTTCACCCGTGACGGCTCGCTGTACATCCGCGAACAGCCGCCGGATCCACGCTTCGACATCCCCGGCAATGGGCTGTACCTGCAGGTGGTGATGCCCGGTCACGTGGCCAACTCGATGTCAGCCGAAGGGCCGATGTTGCCGGACGTCAGCAATCATATGCTGAGCCCGCGCGAAGAGGTCTTCGAAGGGCCGCTGCGCATGACCCAGATCGACGGCTCCGAAGGCGAGGTCTACCGCTATGGCATGGGCCTGGTCTGGGGCGGCGACGGCGGTCCCGAATCGGAAGTGCCGTACACCATCTACGTGCTTGAGGATTCGCGCGCGCTCGGCATGCAGCTGCGCAGCTTTCGTGGTGCGGTGTGGTTCTGGTTGGGTGTCACCGGCCTGATCCTGCTGCTGCTGCAGACCCTGGTGCTGCAATGGAGCCTGCGTCCACTCAAGCGCGTGATCAACGAACTGACCAAGGTGCAGCGCGGTGAGCGCGATCGCATGAGCGAGATGCACCCGCGCGAACTGGAACCGCTGACCGAAAGCATCAATGCCTTCATCGAGAGCGAGCGCGAGAACCTGGAGCGTCAGCGCAATACCCTGGCCGACCTGGCGCACAGCCTGAAGACGCCATTGGCGGTGCTGCGCACCCAGCTGGAAAGCGGCGCCAGCAACGAGGCGGAACTGCGTGAGGAAGTAGGGGTGCAGCTGCAGCGCATGAACAACCTGGTGTCCTACCAGTTGGCACGCGCGGCGTCCTCCGGCCACAAGCTGTTCTCCGCGCCGGTGCCTATCGAGGCTACCGCGGAGGAGATCGTGCGCGGGCTGGAGAAGGTCTACGCGGCCAAGGGTGTGTTCTGTGAGTTCGAGCTGGAGCCGGGCGTCAGTTTCTACGGCGAGCCGGGTGACCTGCAGGAGCTGCTGGGCAATCTGCTGGAGAACGCCTTCAAGTGGGCCAACCGACGCGTATTGCTGACGGCCCGGCCGGTGCTGGGTGGGCAGGGCAAGCGTGCCGGCCTGGAGCTGGCGGTGGACGATGATGGCCCGGGCATTGCCGAGGACAACATCGCCAAGGTGCTGCAGCGTGGCGTGCGTGGCGACGAGCGCGTGCAGGGCCATGGCATCGGCCTGTCGATCGTGCAGGACCTGATCAAGGCCTACCGTGGCCAGTTGCACGTCAAACGTTCGGAAGAGCTGGGCGGTGCCCGCTTTGAAGTGACCCTGCCGCCGGGTATCTGATTCGGCATTGGCTGATCGCTTCAGCAGCTTGTTCGCCTGCGGCGCGTGTGTGAGCTGACGGCAACGGCCAACCCCTCCCCTACGCAGTGCGCGCGCAAGGGCGGGGGCAGTGCAGGCGCTTTGCTCCCTCCCTTTGGCGTAGCCAAGGGGAGGGCCGGGGAGGGGTTGGCTGTTGATCCTGCTTCAGCGCTACCGCAGCGCAGCTTCAACCGGTCCATAGAACCGCCGCAGATGCCCGGCCACCGCCGGCATGGCCTGCACAAGCAGTTCCGGTGCCGAGAAGTGATATTCGCTGACCACCGCGAAGAATTCCTCCGGCGCCTCCGCCGCATAGGGATCAATCACCGTCTCAAGCCCAGCATCCACCTGCGCGCAGAACGCGTCATAGGCCTGCTGGAAATCCGTCGCCCATTGCCGCTGCCAGTCGCGCGGCAGCGGTGGGGTGCCGTCGATGGCGCCATCCAGCGCATCGATCTTGTGCGCCATCTCATGTACCGCCACGCAGAAGCCAGCATGCGGATCGGCGATGTCGGCCTGCACGTCGGCCCAGGACAGGATCAGTGGGCCGCTGTCCCAGGATTCGCCGATCAGCTCATCATCCCATTGGTGCAGCACCCCGGCCGCATCCACATGGTCGCGGCGCACGCGGAAGGCCTCGGGATAGACCACCAGCTCCGACCAGCCATGCAGGCCTTCTGCACCGAACTCGATCAGCGGCAGGCAGCACAGCGCCGCCAGCATCAGGCGCTGGCTGTCATCCAGCGCCAGTCCGGCAACCGGGGTGATGGTCTTGCGCTGCAGGAAGATGCCCACCAGCCGACGCAGGCGCGCTTCCCGCTCGGTGCCCAGCGCAGCCAGCCACGGGCATTGCCTGCAGGCCTGCTGCCAGAGGGCGTCATCGATGGGGACAGGCTTGCGCTGGAACCAGCGCAACAACGACTGGATCAGCGGAACATCCCGGGCAGGTAGCGGTGCCACTTGGGCGCGCGCAGGCGCGGGATCAGCTCGTCATCGCTGCCGCCACCTGCGGCGCGCGGCTGTACCGGCTTGGAGGCCGGCAGGGCCGGTGCCGGGGTGTTGGCGATGCCCACCGACGCAGCCGGTGCGGCCACCCGCTCCACTTCCGCCGGCGCGTAGCTGCAGCCGCTCTGGCCAGCACCGCCGAGCGCGTCCGAAGCCTGCGCTGCAACCGGGGCCAGCAATAGGATCAGGCAATGTGCGAGGTGGCGCATCGACAACATCCAAGAGCGGGTGAGTTCCCGATCATAGCCTGCTTTACTGGCTGAATTGGGCCTGCCCATGCGCGGCTTGCGGGGCATAACGCATAATTTCGCCGTCTGTATCTGAGGAACGCGCTGTGGATGACCGCCAACTACTGGCCAAGCTGAGTGCCGGGGCTTTGTCCGGCGACGCGCTGGCGCGGGAACTGGGGGTCACCCGGGCCGCGGTTTGGAAGCGAATTCAAGGACTTCGCGCTGCCGGGGTGGATATCCAGGGGCGCGCCGGTGATGGCTACTCGCTGGCCCAGCCATTGGACCTGCTGGATCCGCGGCAGATCCGCGAGGGTCTTTCCGCGACGGTGCAGGACCAGCTCAATGCGTTGGAAGTTGCCTGGACCGTGGCCTCCACCAATACCGAATTGCTGCGACGCAGCACCTCTGGGCGCGGTGTGGACGTGCTGCTGGCCGAGCGCCAGACCGGCGGCCGCGGCCGACGAGGCCGGCATTGGGCCTCGCCGCTGGCCGCGCACATCTATGTATCACTGTCGCGTGGTTTCGGCGGTGGCCTGTCGCGGATGGGCGGGCTGAGCCTGGCGGTAGGCGTGGCGGTGGTCGAGGCCCTGCATGGCCTGGGCTTCCGCCAGGCCGGCCTGAAGTGGCCGAACGATGTGGTGGTGGACGGGCACAAGTTGGGAGGGTTGCTGGTGGAGGGCGGTGGCGAGTTTGCCGGCCCGGCCCGGGCAGTGATCGGCCTGGGCTTGAACGTGCGCATGCCGACTGCCGCAGCCGAGGAAATCACCCAGCCCTGGACCGATCTGGATACGCTGGCGGGCCAGCAACTGTCGCGCAACCAGGTGGTTGCCGCACTGTTGTCGGCATTGCTGCCGGCGCTGGCGCTGTTTGAACAGCAGGGGTTGGCGCCGTTCCTGCCCCGTTACGCGGGCATGGATGTCCTGCAGGGGCGCACCGTGCGGGTGGAAGATGCCGGCACCTGGCATGAAGGCCTGGCCTGTGGGCTGGCTGAGGACGGCGCACTGAAGGTGCTTATCGAAGGGCGGGAAACCTGTTTCCATGCCGGGGAAGTCAGCGTGAGGGCGGCATGAGCGATTGGTTGTTTGATCTGGGGAATTCGCGCTTCAAGTTTGCACCGCTGCAGGGCGAGCGCGCCGGCAGCGTGCAGGCATGGGCCCATGGTGCCGAGGCGATGGACGCACCCGCGCTGGACGCGTTGCCGCGCGGCGATACCGCCTGGGTGGCCAGCGTGGCCTCGGCGGCACTGACTAGGCAGGTGATGGAGGTGCTGGGCGGTCGTTTCGCCCAGGTGCGCGTCGCGCACACGCTGCCGGAATGCGGCGGGGTGCGCGTGGCCTATGCACGCCCGGAAAAGTTTGGCGTTGATCGCTTCCTGGGGCTGCTGGCGGTCGCGCCAGCGCAGCAGGCCGTGCTGGTGGTTGGCGTGGGCACGGCCCTGACCATCGATCTGCTCGATGCCGACGGCCTGCACCGGGGGGGCCGCATCGGCGCCTCGCCGACGGTGATGCGCGAGGCCTTGCATGCGCGTGCCGTGCAGCTGCCGGCCACCGGCGGTGACTATGCCGAATTCGCCAACGACACCGACGATGCGCTGGCTTCCGGCTGTGATGGCGCGGCGGTGGCGTTGGTGGAGCGCAGTCTGTGCCAGGCCACGGCGCTGCTTGGCACCGCGCCAACGCTGGTGGTTCATGGTGGCGGCGCGCTGCCGCTGTTGCCGTTGATCCCCGCCGCCGACTACCGGCCGGCGCTGGTGCTCGACGGATTGGCACGCTGGGCGCTGCACCAATGTGGCTGTGAACGGTAGGATCACGCCATGCTGACCCGTTTCCTGATCGTCATCCTCGCCATCCTCAACGTGGGCGTGGCCTTGTGGTGGATGCTGCCGCGTGCCGAGCCGGCAGTCGAACCCGTGCGCGCCGAACCGGGCGTGGCCAGCCTGGAGGTATTGCCCTCACCCACGACGGCAGCACCTGTTGCGCCGGCAACCACGGTGGTGCCGGAGCAAGCGCCAGCGCTGGCAACAGCCGCTGCCGTGCCGCCAACGGCCGAGCCGGCCAAGCCGGCGGCGCCAGCCGCCGCCGAGCCCAAGCCTGCCGAACCTGTTCCGGCTGCAGCTGCGGTTCCCACCCCAGCCGTGGCCGAGCAATGCGCCAGCTTTGGCCCGTTCGCGGCCCAGGCCCAAGCCCAGGCCGCGCTGTCGGCACTGGCTGGCGCAGTCGTACGCAGCCGCCTGCGTGAAGTGCCGGGCAAGCCAGCCAGCAGCTACCGCGTCTTCATTCCTCCGGCCGCCAGCCGTGAGGAAGCGCAGGCCACCGCCAAACGCATCGTGGAGGCGGGTTTCAACGACTATTTCATCGTCTCCCAGGGCGAGGAGGCCAATGCCGTGGCCTTGGGCCAGTACCGCAACCGCGAGGGCGCCGAGCGCCGTCTGGCGGCACTGACGGCCGCTGGCTTCCCGGCCAAGTTGGGCAGCAATGGCGGTGAGGGGGCTGCGGTCTGGTGGCTGGACGTGGCCAGCAAGGACGCCGCCGGGCTGGCTACGGCGAAACAGCGCAGCGCCGCCGCGCAACAACAGTCGTTGGATTGCGCGCGGCTGCGCTAGAATGGCGCGCCCACCCGGGGCGCAGGCAGCGGAAACGCC
Source organism: Stenotrophomonas sp. UBA7606 (assembly GCF_002477705.1). NCBI lineage: Bacteria > Pseudomonadati > Pseudomonadota > Gammaproteobacteria > Lysobacterales > Lysobacteraceae > Stenotrophomonas > Stenotrophomonas sp. UBA7606. The sequence goes on from NZ_DLJW01000127.1 coordinate 46,102, forward strand.
GCCTGCAGGGAGGCCGGGCTTGCCGCCACAAGCTGCCAGTCTCCTACCTAAGCAGTACCCATTGCCGCTTTAGCTCAGTTGGTAGAGCAACTGTCTTGTAAACAGTAGGTCATCCGTTCGATTCGGATAAGCGGCACCATCGCCTGATCCCATGGCGTCCAAGCAAGTCCAGAATTCATACTAAGCCCGCAGAATTGCGGGCTTTTTTGTGTGCTTTGGTCCGATCTTGTCCACGTACATCCAGCGACGTTGGGGGTACAAGTGGGGGTACATTTCGAAAAATGGAGTTCAGCAAGGAGGATGTACCCCCAATGGGTGCTAAGCAATTGACAGATATGGCCGCGCGCAACGCGAAGGCCAAGGACAAGCCCTACAAGCTGGCGGCAGGGGCAGGCCTTTACCCGCACGTGATGCCCAACGGGGCCAGGTACTGGCGGATGAAGTACCGCTGGGATGGCAAGGAGAAACTGCTTGCGATCGGGGTGTACCCCGAGGTTTCGTTGAAGGAAGCTGGAGAAGCCCGGGATGAGGCTAGGGCGAAGCTTCGTGCGGGACGTGATCCCTCCGAGCACAAACAATTGAGCAGGCTCACGTCCAAGCTGTCAGTGGATACCCGCTTCCAGGCGATAGCCATGGAATGGCTCGAGTCCCGGGGGGACTTGGCGCAGTCAACGCGGGAGAAGGCAGCATGGATGCTTGAGACCTATGCCTTTCCTTGGTTGGGCAAGAGGCAGATCAACGAGATTGGCACTGCTGAGGTATTGGCGGTGCTGCGCAGATTAGAGGCTCAGGAAAAGATCGAGTCCACGCAACGTCTTCGCCAGATCTGTGGGCAGGTCTTTCGCTACGCCGTGGCCACCGGAAGGTTGGATCGTGACCCGACCAGTGCTCTTCGTGGTGCTTTGAAGACGGCGAAGAATAGGCACTACGCGTCAATCACCGATCCGGCGAAGGTTGGTGAGCTGATGCGGGCAATTGATGGGTACACGGGGCAGCTCGTCACGCAATGTGCGCTCCGCTTTGCTCCCCTGGTCTTCACTCGTCCGGGGGAGCTGCGTAAGGCGGAATGGGAGGAGTTCGATCTTGCTGCGAAGCAATGGAACATCCCTGGAGCGAAAATGAAGATGGGGGTAGCTCACGTTGTTCCGCTTTCCAAGCAGGCAGTTGCAGTACTTTAGGAACTGCGACCGGTCACGGGGAATGGACGCTACGTGTTTCCGTCCGTTCGGAGTTCAAGGGATCCAATGAGCGAGAACACCGTCAATGCAGCTCTTCGTCCTGGGCTACGGGACTGACGATATGATCGGGCATGGCTTCCGAAGCATGGCATCCACTTTGCTTCATGAGATGGGATGGACATCAGATGCGATCGAAAGACAGCTTGCTCACTCTGAAAGAAACCCCATCAAAGCTGCCTACAATCGAGCGGAACACTTGCCTGAGCGCAGGAAGATGATGCAGGCGTGGGCAGACTACTTGGGTGAGTTGAAGGGGAAAGGTCAGCCGCATCTAAAGTTGGTGGGCTGACTCTCCACTTTTATGTCTTAGATCGCCCTGCGCGACAGTAGTCGCGCAGGGCCCTACCGACCCAAAACGGAAGTTCAACAGCCTAAAGTCAATGGCCGCCCCGCGGCGATCATCCCCTTCTGCTGTGGGCAGTGCGGGGTGATGAACTCCTGTTTCAAGCCGTAACTACGCACCAGTCGGGTGTAGTCGCGACTGGTGGAGACCAGGCCGTTGTCGGAGCGAAGAAGGAAGGGCTCCCGTACTCGCCCCAGCGTGCCATAGCGCGTGAGCAGGGCTTGCTCCAGGGCGGCCGAAGCCGTACTGGCCTTACCAGTCCGTGACAGGTGCCAGCCAGGTAGCTGGCGCGTGCTGCAGTCGATAACCAGCGCCAGGCGGAGTCAGCCATCCTTGCCACCCCATGCACGGCATAGGTCCGTGGCCCAACGCTGATCCGGAAGTTCAGCACGGGAGACCTTGGCTTCGATCCTCGGCCGGTGCCTCAACGCCCGCTTGCGGACCTGCCACCCCTTGAGCTGGAAGATGCGCTGCGCCGTGTTCTTGTTCACGCCAAGCAGTGCGGCGACCGTGCGATATCCGAACGACGGTTCGGCCTCGATCATCTCCTTGATTGGCTCGGCCAACTCCGGCTTCACTTTGGCCGGCGACCTGGTTGGCTTGTAGTACGTCGTGCGACGGGCTACCTCAAACCAGTGGCACACCTTGGTCATCGGCACCGAGAAACCTTCGTCCTTCAGGCCCTGCTGGACCGAGCGCATCAGCTCTCGTCCTTTCCCAGCAGGGAGGCCAGCTTTTTTCGCGCGCGGATCTCCAGCATCGCCTCGCCGTAGGCTTCCTGCAGGTTCTTGAGCTAGCGTTCGTATTGCTCGCGCGCATCCTCCGGCTTGGCCCGCAGTGCGTTCTCCATGCCGCGCTTGCCGTCCTCAACCCAGCTCTCGATCTCGGCTGGGGTCAGGTCCAATTGATGGCTTGCAGCAGCCGCCGTCGTCTTGCCCTGGATGATCTCAAGGACCAGCGCCGACTTGGGTCGGGCGGTCCAGCGCTTGATCTCTTCTTCCATAATTTCGCTCATCGATGTCTCCTTCGGGGAAATCAACACCTGAGCAGGTTCTCAGTGGGTCATTACAAAGGCTTCTTTGGGCTACTCAAGCGTGAGCGAGTCTATCGACTACACCACCAAGGAATACGGCCCGGATCGCATTGTCGGCTTCTCGCCGATCCCGGCGATGTCGATGGTGTCCTACGCCGCCGGTGCGCGCTATCTGTCGCTGCTCGGTGGTGCCTGTCTTTCCTTCTACGACTGGTATTGCGATCTGCCGCCGGCCTCGCCGCAGGTGTGGGGCGAGCAGACCGACGTGCCGGAATCGGCCGATTGGTACAACAGCCGTTACATCATCGCCTGGGGCTCGAACGTGCCGCAGACGCGTACGCCGGATGCGCACTTCTTCACCGAGGCGCGCTACAACGGCACCAAGACGGTGGCGATCTGCCCCGACTATTCCGAACTGGCCAAGCTCACCGACCATTGGCTGCATCCCAAGCAGGGCACCGATGCCGCGCTGGCATTCGCCTTCGGCCATGTGATCCTGCGCGAGTTCCACGTCGATACGCCCTCGCAGTACTTCCAGGACTACTGCCGCCAGTACTCGGACATGCCGATGCTGGTGCGCATCGAGCGCCGTGCCGATGGCCGTCTGGTGCCGGGTCACTTCCTGCGCGCCAGTGAGCTGGGCGGCCTTGGTGAAGGCAACAACCCGGAATGGAAGACACTGGCGTTCGACGAGAACAGCGGTGATATCACCGTGCCGAATGGCTCGGTCGGCTTCCGTTGGGGCGAGAAGGGCAAGTGGAACATCGAGGAGAAAGCCAGCGATGGCCATGACACGCGCCTGCGCCTGAGTCTGGCCGACATCCACGACGGCATCGAGGCAGTGAGCTTCCCGTACTTCGGCGGCATCGAGAGCGACGGCTGGACCGCCGCACCGGCCGAAGAAGTGCTGGAGCGCAACATCCCGCTGCGTCGCCTGCAGCTGGCTGATGGTGGGGAAGCGCTGGTGGCCACGGTCTACGACCTGCTGCTTGCACAGTACGGTGTTGATCGCGGCTTCGGCGGCGGCAATGTCGCCAAGAGCTTCGATGACAACGTGCCGGGCACGCCTGCCTGGCAGGAGCGCATCACCGGCGTGTCACGCGCCGAGGTGATCGAGATCGCCCGTGAGTTCGCCCGCACCGCCGACAAGACCCATGGTCGCAGCATGATCATCGTCGGCGCCGGCATGAACCACTGGTTCCACAACGACATGAACTACCGCGGCCTGATCAACATGCTGGTCATGTGCGGTTGTGTTGGTCAGACCGGTGGTGGCTGGGCGCATTACGTGGGCCAGGAAAAGCTGCGTCCGCAGACCGGCTGGCAGCCGCTGGCCTTCGGCCTGGACTGGAGCCGCCCGCCGCGGCAGATGAACGGCACCTCGTTCTTCTACTTCAACACCGGGCAGTGGCGTTACGAGAAGCTGCAGGTGGACGAACTGCTGTCGCCACTGGCCGATGCCTCCAAGTACAGCGGCAGCCTGGCCGACCTCAACCTGCGCGCGGTGCGCATGGGCTGGCTGCCGAGCGCACCGCAGCTGGACCGCAATCCGCTGCAGCTGGTGCGCGAGGCCGAACAGGCCGGCATCGCACCGGCCGACTACGCGCTGTCCAAGTTCAAGGACGGTTCGCTGGACTTCGCCTTCGCCGATCCGGATGCCGCGCAGAATCACCCGCGGATGATGTTCATCTGGCGCTCCAACCTGCTCGGTTCCTCCGGCAAGGGCCACGAGTACATGCTGCGGCATCTGCTTGGCACCCGTCATGGCCTGCAGGGCAAGGACCTGGGCGAGATGGGCGCGCTCAAGCCCGAGGACGTGAAGTGGCGTGACGAAGCCCCGGAAGGCAAGCTCGACCTGCTGGTGACGCTGGATTTCCGCATGTGCACCACCGCGCTGTACTCGGACATCGTGCTGCCGACCGCCACCTGGTACGAGAAGGACGACCTGAATACCTCGGATATGCATCCCTTCATCCACCCGCTGTCCAAGGCGGTGGATCCGGCCTGGGAATCACGCAGTGACTGGGAAATCTTCAAGGGTGTCGCGCGCACACTCAGCGACATGGCACCGGGCGTGCTCGGTGTCGAGAAGGATCTGGTGCTGGTACCGACCCTGCACGACACGCCCAACGAACTGGGCATGCCGTTCGGCGTGGCTGACTGGAAGAAGGGCCAGTGCGAGGCCATTCCCGGCAAGACCATGCCGAGCATGGCGGTGGTCGAGCGCGACTATCCCAACCTCTACCGCAAGTTCACCTCGCTGGGTCCGCTGCTGGACAAGCTCGGCAACGGCGGCAAGGGCATGAGCTGGGATACCAAGCACGAGGTGGAATTCCTCGGCAAGCTCAACCACACCGTGCTGGACGAAGGCATCAGCCAGGGCCGGCCGGCGATTGATACCGCCATCGACGCCTGTGAAGTGATCCTGCACCTGGCACCGGAAACCAATGGCCATGTCGCGGTCAAGGCCTGGGAATCGCTGGGCACCTTCACCGGCCGCGAGCACACGCATCTGGCGGTGGGCAAGGAACACGAGGCGATCCGCTTCCGTGACATCCAGGCGCAGCCGCGCAAGATCATCTCCTCGCCGATCTGGTCCGGACTGGAAGACGACAACGTCAGCTACAACGCCGGCTACACCAATGTGCACGAGCTGATTCCCTGGCGCACCGTCACCGGCCGCCAACAGTTCTACCAGGACCACGAGTGGATGATCGACTTCGGTGAGGCCTTCATGAGCTACCGGCCGCCGGTCAACACACGCACGGTGGAGCCGCTGCTCAACAAGCGCCAGAACGGCAACAAGGAGATCGTGCTGAACTGGATCACCCCGCACCAGAAGTGGGGCATCCACAGCACCTACAGCGACAACCTGATCATGCAGACGCTGTCGCGTGGCGGTCCCATCGTCTGGTTGAGCGAGGACGATGCGCGCAATGCCGGCATCGAGGACAACGACTGGATCGAGCTGTTCAACGTCAACGGTGCGATCGCCGCGCGCGCGGTGGTCAGCCAGCGGGTGATGCCGGGGATGGCGATGATGTACCACGCCCAGGAACGCATCATCAATGTGCCGGGTTCGGAGATCTCCGGCACCCGCGGCGGCATCCACAACTCGGTGACCCGCATCGTGCTCAAGCCTACCCACATGATCGGCGGCTACGCGCAGCTGGCCTGGGGCTTCAACTACTACGGTACCTGCGGTACCAACCGCGATGAGTTCGTGATCGTGCGCAAGATGGACAAGATCGATTGGCTGGATGACGAGCAATCAAACTCGAATACCTCGGGCGCCGCACGGGAGGTGGTGTGATGAAAGTACGTGCCCAGATTGCGATGGTGTTGAACCTGGACAAGTGCATCGGCTGCCACACCTGCTCGATCACCTGCAAGAACGTGTGGACCTCGCGCGAAGGCGTGGAGTACGCCTGGTTCAACAACGTCGAGACCAAGCCCGGCATCGGTTATCCCAAGGAATGGGAAAACCAGGAGAAGTGGAACGGCGGTTGGGTGCGCAACGGCAGCGGCAAGCTGGTGCCGCGCGCCGGTGGTCGCTGGCGCATGCTGGCCAAGATCTTCTCCAACCCCGATCTGCCGCAGATCGACGACTACTACGAGCCGTTCGACTTCGATTACCAGCACCTGCATGACGCGCCTGAGCTGAAGCACCAGCCGACCGCGCGTCCACGCTCGCTGCTGACCGGCCAGCGCATGGAGAAGATCGAGTGGGGTCCGAACTGGGAGGAAATCCTCGGCAGCGAGTTCTCCAAGCGTTCGCGCGATTACAACTTCGACAAGGTGCAGAGGGAGATCTACGGCGCCTTCGAGAAGACCTTCATGATGTACCTGCCGCGGCTGTGCGAGCACTGCCTCAACCCGGCCTGCGTTTCGGCGTGCCCCTCCGGCGCGATCTACAAGCGCGAGGAAGACGGCATCGTGCTGATCGACCAGGACAAGTGCCGTGGTTGGCGCATGTGCGTGTCGGCCTGCCCGTACAAGAAGATCTATTACAACTGGAAGAGCGGCAAATCCGAGAAGTGCATCTTCTGCTACCCGCGCATCGAGATGGGCGAGCCCACCGTGTGCTCGGAAACCTGCGTGGGCCGCATCCGCTACCTCGGAGTTATGCTGTACGACGCCGACCGCATTGCCGAGGCCGCATCGGTGGCGGCGGAGAAGGACCTGTACCAGTCGCACCTGGACATCTTCCTGGACCCGTTCGACCCGGCGGTGATCGCCGCCGCACGTGCCGAAGGCATTCCCGACAGCTGGCTGGAGTCGGCCAAGCTGTCGCCGGTCTACAAGCTGGCCATCGACTGGAAGCTGGCGCTGCCGCTGCACCCGGAATACCGAACCTTGCCAATGGTCTGGTACGTGCCGCCGTTGTCGCCGATCCAGTCGGCGGCCGAACGTGGCCACGTCGGCATGAGCGGCGAGCTGCCGGATATCGCTTCGTTGCGCATCCCGGTGCGTTACCTGGCAAACCTGCTGACTGCCGGTGATGAAGCGCCGGTCATCCGCGCACTTGAGCGGTTGATGGCGATGCGTGCCTGGCGCCGCGCCAAGAACGTGGATGGCGTGGAAGACATGCGCGTGCTCGAACAGGTGGGGCTGACCCCGGCGCAGGTGGAAGAGATGTACCGCTACCTGGCCATCGCCAACTACGAGGACCGTTTCGTCATTCCGAGCGCCCATCGTGAGTACGCCAACGACGCCTTCGGCGAACGTGGCGGCTGCGGTTTCACCTTCGGCAATGGCTGCAACGGCGACAGCCCGGCCGATCTGTTCACCCAGCGCAAGAGCACCACCTTCGCGGTGCATCCCAACCGCCAGCACCGGCATGAGGTGGTGAAATGAGTGTGCTCAAGCTGATTGGCGTATTGCTGGACTATCCGCGTGATGAGCTTTGGCAGCATGGCGAGGAGCTGCTTGAGGCCTGCGACGATCCGGCACTGTCGCCGGCCCGTCGCAGGCAGTTGCAGGCCTTCGTCCGTGACCTGCTCGCCACCGACCCGCTGGACGCGCAGGACCGCTGGCTGGCCACGTTCGACCGTGGCCGCTCGATGAGCCTGCTGGTGTTCGAACACATCCATGGCGAGTCGCGTGATCGCGGCCAGGCCATGGTCGACCTGATCGATGCCTATCGCAAGAACGGTTTCGAGCTGGATGCGCGCGAGCTGCCGGACTATCTGCCGCTGCTGCTGGAATACCTCTCGCACCGGCCGCAGGCCGAGGCAAAGGACTGGCTGCACCACATCGGCCACATCGCCGGCATGCTCGCCGCGCGCGCGGCCGAGCGGCAGTTGCCGCATGCGGTGCTGCTGGAGATCCTGGTCGAGGCGGGCGAGGGCAAGGTCAACCTGGCCGTGCTGCGCCAGCGGGCCAGCGAAGAAGTGCGCGACGACACCGTCGAAGCCATGGACCGCCTGTGGGAAGAGGAAGCGGTGCGCTTTGGCACCGATGCACCTTCGCAGGATTGCGATCCACCCCATCGTTCACCGGCACGCGCGCAGCCGCGGGAGATCCAGCCATGAATTACCTCAATCAGTTCGCCTTCCAGTTCTATCCCTACATCGCGGTGGCGGTGCTGTTGATCGGCAGCTGGGCGCGCTATGACAAGGCCATGTACAGCTGGCGTACCGGCTCCACCCAGTTGCTGTCCGACCGCGGCATGCGCTTTGGCAGCAACTGCTTCCACATCGGCATCATCGCCATCCTCGGTGGTCACTTCGTCGGCCTGCTGACCCCGCATGCGCTGTACGAGCCTTTCATCACTTCCTCGCAGAAGCAGTTGCTGGCGATGGTGGTGGGTGGCTTCTTCGGCGCGCTGTGCTTCGTCGGCATCACCATCCTGCTGGTGCGTCGCCTGACCAATGCGCGGGTGCGCGCGATTGGCAGCTTCGGTGACACGCTGGTGCTGGTGCTGCTGTTCGCCCAGCTCTGCCTCGGCCTGTACAGCATCAAGGTCTCCGCCGGACACCTGGACGGCGGGGTGATGGTGATGCTGGCCGAGTGGGCGCAGCACATCGTCACCTTCCGTGCCGGTGCCGCCGATTACGTCGAAGGCGTGCATTGGGTCTACAAGGCGCACATCTTCCTCGGCCTGACGCTGGTACTGATCGCCCCGTTCACCCGCCTGGTGCATGTGTGGAGCGTGCCGATCAGTTACCTGTGGCGGCCTCATCAGGTGGTGCGTCGTCGCCAGGCCACGCTGCGCTACGGCCCGAGGGAGTAAGCCATGGGCAGCCTGCCACGCATTCTTCCCATCACCGTCATCGATTCGCAGACGCCGGTGCCGGCCGAGGCCGGCCACCATCACGACGCCGATGACGGCCCGCGCAGCCTTGGCCAACCGGCACCGTGCAGCCTGTACGTGCAGGACACACCGATCAGCGAGGCCGATATCGCCCGCGAGATGCAATACCACCGGGCGATGCGCCCGGAGCAGTCGCGTGCCGATGCGGCGCGTGCGCTGGTGGTGCGCGAGTTGCTGCGGCTGGAAGCCGAGCGGCTTGGCCTGGCCGATGCCTCCGGCGTCGGCCAGGAAACCAGCGAGGAAGCGCGCATCCAGCAACTGATCGAACAGACGCTGGAAGACCGGGTGCCAAGCGAGGACGACTGCCGGCGTTACTTCGCGCAGAACCCCGAGCGCTTCCGCTCACCGGACCGCATCCGTGTACGCCACATCCTGCTGGCGGCACCGGCTGACGATATCGCCGGCCGGCTGAAGGCGCGCACCCAGGCCGAGCAGCTGATTGCCGAACTGCTGGATCAGCCGCACCTGTTCGTCGATCTGGCCGCGCGCCATTCGCAGTGCCCGTCCAGCAGCGAAGGCGGCGAGCTGGGTTGGCTGCAACGCGGCCAGACCACGCCGGAGTTCGATCGCCAGGTGTTCCGCCTACGGCAAGGCTTGGCCGGCTTTCCGGTGGAATCGCGCTGGGGCTACCACGTGGTCAGCGTTGACGCGCTGGAAGCAGGTGAAGCACTCACTTTCGAGCAGGTGCAGCCGCAGATCAGCGACTACCTCGAACTGCAGGTGCGCCAGCGCGACGTGCAGCAGTTCCTGCTGGAGCTGCGCGAACGCTACCCCGTGCGCGGGCTGGAAGACATCGAAGCACAGGCCGAGTAAGACGTAATCCCCCAGGAGCGGCAATGAGCCAGAATCTACAGAACGTCAGCAGCGGCGAACAACAACGTGCGCTATGGCTGAGTACCTTCGCCTTCACCGTGTGTTTCGCGGTGTGGATGATCTTCGCCATCATCGGCATCCAGATCAGCGAGCAGCTGGGCTTGAACGACACCCAGTTTGGTCTGCTGATAGCCACCCCGGTATTGACCGGCTCGGTGATCCGCGTCTTCCTCGGCATCTGGTCCGACCAGTTCGGCGGCCGCAAGGTGATGACCCTGGTGATGCTGTGCGGCGCGGCGGCGACCTGGCTGCTGACCTATGCGCAGACCTACCCGCAGTTCCTGCTGGCGGCGCTGTTCGTCGGCATTGCCGGTGGCAACTTCTCGGTCGGCGTCACCTATGTGTCCAAGTGGTTTCCGCCGGAGAAGCAGGGTACCGCATTGGGCATCTTCGGTGCCGGCAACATCGGCTCGGCGATCACCAAGCTGCTGGCGCCGCTGGTGATGGTGGCCTCGGGCTGGATGATGGTGGCCAAGCTGTGGGCCGTTGGCCTGGCGGTCACCGCCATCCTGTTTTATCTGTTCAGCAAGGAAGATCCCTCGCTGGAGGACCGCCGCCGCAGCGGCGTCAAGCCGATGTCCTTCGCCGAACAGATGGCACCGCTGAAAAACCTGCAGGTGTGGCGCTTCTCGCTGTACTACTTCTTCGTGTTCGGCGGCTTCGTCGCGTTGGCACTGTGGCTGCCGCACTATCTGGTCGGCGCCTATGGCATGGACGTCGGCACGGCCGGCGTGCTGGCGGCGTGTTACTCGATACCGGCCAGCCTGTTCCGGGTGGTGGGCGGGTGGCTGTCCGACCGTATCGGTGCGCGGCGGGTGATGTACTGGACGCTGGGGGTGTCGTCGATCTGTACCTTCATCCTGGCCTATCCAGATACGCGTTATACCGTGCAGGGCATACACGGCGAGATCAGCTTCCACCTGGCGATCAGCGTGACCCTGTTCACCGTGCTGGTGTTCGTGCTCGGCTTCTTCATGTCGCTGGGCAAGGCCGCAGTCTACAAGCACATCCCGGTCTACTACCCCCAGCACGTGGGTTCGGTGGGCGGCGTGGTCGGCATGATCGGCGGGCTCGGTGGCTTCATCCTGCCCATCGTTTTTGGCGCCCTGAATGATGCGCTCGGCATCTGGAGCAGCTGCTTCATGCTGCTGTTCGTGCTGGTCAGCATTTCCTTGACCTGGATGCACTTCGCCATCCGCCGGATGGAGCGTCGCAACTTCCCGCAGCTCGATCGCGAGACCGACCTGCCCGAAGCCATCGATGCCCGCGCGGTGGAGAAACAGCGCCGCGCTTGATCCAGATCAGGGAAACCCGGCGGTCGCTGCGCGAGGATGCAGGCATGTCAGTAGAGACCGCCGGGATGGATGACGCCACATTGCATGTCGCACTGCTGCAGCAACCCGCGCACGTGTTGTTCCCGGCGCCGGCGGAGCTGAGCCCCGGCTTTGCCGAAGCCGGCTGGCGTGCGGCCATGCAGGCCAGCAACGAGCATCTGATTCCGCGTGCGTTGACCCTGGGTTTCTGCGCACCGGCCCATGACCCGGAGCCGGCGGAGAACGTGCTGGATGCGCTGCTGGTATGCCTGCGCCTGCATGCCAACATGCTGGCCAGCGACCGCGAAGTGGCAGCCATGGTGCTGCAGCCGGGTATCGTCGAGCACCTGCCGCCCGCCCTGCTGGGCCGCCTGCTGGATGCGGTGCCGGAGCAGCTGTGCACCATTGCCCGGCCGCAGGTCGAAGTGCGGCTGGATGCGGCCAGCGATGTGGTACCAGCGTCATTGCGGGGGGTCGGTTGTACCCGGATGACAGTGATCGATCACGCCGGCGTCGATGGCCCGGCGATGCTGGCTCAGGCCCAGCAGGCCGGGTTCACCGCGTGTTACTACCAGCTGCGCGTGCCCTGCTACGCCGATGTGTCGTTCCTGCAACGGCTGCAGCGCGTGCTGGAGCTGGCACCCGAACGCATCATCCTGCCATCGCCTGCCTTGCTGCCCGAATATCCGTTGCCGGCGGACTGGCTGCAGGCGTGGCGGCTGCTGCGGGCGGCCGGCTATCTGCCGTTGGGCGGCGACCACTACCAGCGGCCGGACCTGCCAATGCCGCTGCGCAACGGTGATGGCCAGCGCCATTGCGACCTGCTCGGGGTCCCCCGGCGCGAGCGCCATGACCTGCTCGGTATTGGTGTCGGCGCCTGCAGCCAGATCGGCGATGTGATCTGCCGCATCGCACCGGAGCCACGCAGCTGGCGCGCCTGCCTGGTAGTTGGGCAGCCGGGCATATCGTCCGGGCTTATTCTTTCCGAGCATGAACGTATGACCGATGAGGTGGTGCAGAGCCTGGCCTGCGATCACGCGCTGGACATGCGCGCCTTCGAGTGGCGCAACGCGCAGCCCTTCGATGCCTGTTTCGAGCACGCGTGGAGCCGTGTCGCCATGTTCATCGAACGCGGCTGGCTGCGCCGGGACGGCGACATGCTGTTGATCCAGAACGAAGGTGAGCTGCTGTGGCGTATGATCGCAGCGTGCTTCCGCCCCTTGGCCGCTGTTGCTTGAAAACGGAATGACGTCACCTACACCCCCACCGCGCGGCCCCCTGGGCACCGCGACGCCGAATCCAGCCGCTGCCGGCGACGGTGACGCGCTGCATTTCTGCACGACCTGTGCGTTCTCCGATGCCTGCAGCTCGCAGGGCTATGACAAGACCGCACTGAACGAGCTGCACGTGATGGTCGACCACGTCGGGCCGTACCACGCCGGTGACTACATCTTCCGCGCGGGCGAACCCTTCGATGCAATCGCTGCGGTGCGTGCGGGCATGGTCAAGACCTTTGTCGACGACAGCCTGGGCAATGAACAGGTGCTGGGTTTCTCGCTGCCGGGCGAAGTGATCGGTCTGAATGCCATCCACGGTTCGCGCTATCCCTGCAATGCGGTGGCGCTGGATACCGTGCATCTGTGCCGCATCTCGTTTCCGCGCATCAGCATGTTGGCCAGTCGCATGCCCGGCTTGCAGGCCAAGCTGTTCAGCCTGCTCAGCGCCGAGATCGGCAAGGCCGCCTTGCTGGCGGCCAACTACCGCACCGAGGAGCGCATGGCCGCATTCCTGCTGGATATCTCCAACCGCTACGCGCGGCGTGGATTTTCCGCACACCGCTTCAACCTGACCATGACCCGCACCGAGATCGCCAACTACCTGCGCATGGCCCCGGAAACCGCCAGCCGGGTGCTGCGCCGCTTGAGCGACGAAGAAGTCATCGCGGTGAAGCAGCGCGAGATCATCCTGCTGCAACCGGAGCGCCTGGCGCTGATGGCGGCCACCGATGACGCAAGCGAGTGACGCCCAACCGAGGATGCATGCATGAACAAGCTGTGGGCGTTGTTGTTGCTGGCCGCCACACTGCCGGCAGGCGCGGCTGACCTGACGGTCTCGGCGGCTTCCAGCCTGACCGAGAGTTTCCGCGAGATATCCAGCGCGTACGAGAAGGCCAATCCGGGCACGAAGGTCGACCTGAATTTTGCCGCCTCTGGCACCTTGCTGCAGCAGATCGCACGCGGCGCGCCGGTCGATGTGCTGGCCTCGGCCGACCAGGCCACGATGGCGCAGGCCAACACCGAAGGCCTGATTGATCCAACGACCGAGCACGTGTTCGCGCAGAACAGCCTGTGGGTGGTAGTGCCGCCGCAGGCCAGCAACAAGCCGACCACGTTGGCGGCACTGGCCAGGGCCGATGTGAAGCGCGTTGCCATCGGCAACCCCGACAGCGTGCCGGTCGGCCGCTACGCACGCGGCGCGCTGCAGCAGGCCGGTGTGTGGCCGGCGATGCAGGCCAAGATGATCAGCACCCAGAACGTGCGCCAGTCATTGGACTATGTGGCGCGCGGTGAAGTGGATGCTGGTTTCGTCTACGCCACCGACGCGCAGGCGATGAGCGAGCGCGTGCAGCGTGCATTCCAGGTGCCGGTTGCTGGTGGCATCGCGTATCCGCTGGCGATGGTGAAGACCAGCCGCAATGCCGCCGAAGCCAAGCGCTTCATCGCCTTCGTGCGCTCGGCGCAGGGCCAGGCCATCCTGCACAGGCACGGCTTCGGCAGCCCTTGATGGTGGATCTGGACTGGAGCGCGTTGTGGTTGTCGCTGAAGGTGGCCGGCTGGGCGACCGCGATCAATCTCGTGCTCGGTGTCGGATTTGGTGCCTTGCTGGCGCGGCGGCGCTTTCCCGGCCGTGAGCTGCTGGACACGGTATTCACCTTGCCGATGGTGCTGCCGCCAACGGTGCTGGGCTATTACCTGCTGGTGCTGATCGGCAGCAAGGGGCCGCTTGGCGCATGGCTGGAGAGCAGCTTCGGCATCAACCTGGTGTTCACCTGGCAGGCGGCGGTGATCGCCGCAGCGGTGGCTTCGTTTCCGCTGGTATTCAAGCCGGCGCGTGCGGCCTTCGAGGATGTCGACGGGCAGCTGGAACAGGCCGCGCGCACCTTGGGTGTGTCCGAGTTGGCGCTGTTCTTCCGGGTGACCTTGCCGCTGGCATGGCGCGGCATTCTTGCCGGCCTGCTGCTGGCGTTTGCCCGTGCGATGGGTGAGTTCGGCGCCACCATCATGGTCGCTGGCAGTATTCCCGGGCGCACCCAGACCTTGTCCATCGCCATCTACGAGGCGGTGCAGGCCGGCAATGACGGTCGCGCCAACGCCTTGGTGCTGCTGTCCTCGCTGGTCTGCATCAGCGTGCTACTGCTTGCCGCACGATTGGTGGGGCGGCGGCAGGAGGGGACGCGCAATGTGGCTTGAGCTGGATATCCAACGCAAGCTGCAGGCCGCGGGGCAGCAGTTCCAGCTGCAGGCGGCCTTGCGCTGCACGCAGCCCAACGTGGTGTTGTTCGGCCCGTCTGGTGCGGGAAAAAGTTTGACCTTGAAGGCAGTGGCTGGATTGCTGCGGCCGGACGCCGGTGTGATCCGCATGCACGGGCAAGCACTGTTCGACGCGGCTGCCGACATCAATCTGTCACCACAACGGCGCCGCATCGGCTATGTGTTCCAGGACTACGCCTTGTTCCCGCACCTCACGGTGCGGCAGAACGTGGGTTTTGGCCTGCAGCGAGGCCTGTTGAATCCGCCGCGGAGCCGTCGTATCGATGCGGTCGAGCAATGGTTGCAGGCGTTCCGCATCGATCACCTTGGTGACCTGCTGCCGTCGCAGATCTCCGGCGGCCAACGTCAGCGCACCGCGTTGGCACGGGCGCTGGTGACCCAGCCGCAGGCGCTGCTGCTGGATGAGCCGTTCGCCGCACTCGACCACGCTCTGCGTGCGCATCTGCGCCAGGAACTCGAAACGGTGCTGGACCAGACTGGCATCCCACTGCTGCTGATCAGCCATGATCCGGAGGACGTGGACATGTTCGGCCAGCAGGTGGTGCATCTGGCCGACGGCCGCGTGCAGGTCTGATCGCCAGGCAACGCTTAGTCCGGCTTGCCATCCGCACGTGGGCGCCAGTAGATCCACCCCAGTCGCAGCAACCACGGTGCAAGCACCAGCAGCCAGCCTGCGGCGGCGACGGCATGCCAACGCCAGGGATCATCCAGTAGCGGCGCCAGGATGCGCAGCACGGCAACCAGCTGCAGGCCGAGCAGGGCAATCCAGGCGACCATCGGTACTACCAGCGCACGCCCGGAGTGGCCCTGGGTCACACGGGTGACCATCGCCACCAGCAGGCTGCCGAACAGGCCCATCGCCAAGGCATGCAGCGGCGCGCGTTCCAGCCAGCCGGTATGGCCGGCAAGCGGGGCTATGTCCTGCAGCAGGTACAGCAGCATCGCCAGCGGCCACCACGCCAAGCCGTAGAACAACACCGCCAGCAAGGCCGGCTTGGGACCACGTGGCCACCAGCGCCATAGCGAGTACAGCGACAACAGCAGCAAGCCGGCATCGGCCAGCAGCATGACCAGTAGCTGCTGCAGGTTTTCCCCGAACAGATGCAGCAGGCATAACGTCCACATGATCGCCAGCCAATGCGGTGGCCGCCATGCCTGGTAGCCCGGCACCACATTGCCGGCGAAGAACGGGAACATGCGATGGGCGACGCTGGCGTAGATCGGCAGCAACAGTCCGAAGGTTCCGACCGACACACTCAGTGCCTGCCAGCGGATATCCGCGCCTGCCGCCGCAGCAGCGAAGGCCAGCAGGCCGATCCAGCCCAAGAGCAATGCAGCCCAGCAGGACCATGCATGCCAGGTGCGGCCTTTTTCCTGCAGCAATAGTCGGCCAAGAACCACAAGACCGAATGACCACCCGAGCACCGCCAGCAACAGGGCCAGCCTCACCCCGGGTTGCCATCCAAGGCTGGCGGCCAACAGCGCCATCTGCGCGCCGAACAGGCCACTGCCGACCCCGGCGTACTGCCACCGCGACAGCGCCGGTAATCCCATCCAGCGCGGGAACACGGTCAACAGGAACCCGAAGATGAAACTGGGCAGCACCAGGTACTGCATCCACAGTCCGTGCAGCCAGGCCGGTGGCACGGCGGGTACGGGCAGGGGGCTGCCCAGCTGCAAGCCGGCCAGCCAGAGCGCCCACCAAGCCATCGCCAGACCGAGATTGCAGACACCGATGAAGAACAGCAGCCGGTGTGGCGCATTGAACAGCTGCACGCGGGGCCTGGAAGTGTCCACGCAGCGAGTATCCACACTTCCGTCGCCGCCGGTACTGACCAATATCAAGGCCAGCAACATCAGCAGAAAGCCGCGGCAAGCATCGCCAGATCAATGGCTGGTTGTAGCCCGGGTAAGCGCAGCGCACCCGGGGCGGTTGGCGCGGATACGGATGGCTGGACCGTTCTTCCCGGGTGCGCTGCGCTTACCCGGGCTACGTTGCTGCGGGCGAGTGTGGTGCACGCCTGGACGCAGTGGCCAGATCGCGATGGCAGCCAATCCGCCTGCCGCGGTGCGATGATGGAGCACGCACGCAGCCGGCCTGGCTTGCTACCGCCAAGGCAGCTGATTGGCGGCGGGTCGACGCAACACGCCAGCGGCAAGTCATCTCTTCTTGCGGGGAAGCAGAAAGATGTTCCGGAGCAGCCTCGAAACAGCACCACTGGCACGGGGGTTCACCTTGATGGCATGGCTGCTGCTTGTGCTGTGCGCCTCGCTGCTGCTTGCACCTGCGCCGGTGCTGGCTGTGACCGAAGAAAGCACCGCCCAGGCGCAGGCCCCGGCGACGGTGCGCTTTTACAACCGTGACATCCTGACCTTCCGCAGTGCCTTCATGGGGCGCTCGCCCCTGCAGCGTGCGCAGGTTGCCGAATTCAACATCAAACGCATCGTCGATGAGCCGGGCATGCCCGGCGTGACCTTCAACGACACCGCTGCCGGTGCGATCCTGCTGCTCGGCGGGGAGGTCGTCACCCTCATCACGCCGGCCGATGTGGATACCGCGCAGGGCCAGAGTCTGGTCCAGGTGCGCGAGGAGGTGCGCAGCCGGCTTGGCGAGGCGGTCGCCGCCGCCGAGCGCGAGCGTGCGCCGGGGCGGGTGCTCCGGGGCGTGCTGCACAGCCTTGTGGCCACGGTGCTGGCCGCCGCACTGGTCTGGCTGATGGCCTGGCTGGCTCGCCGGCTGCGGGCGGCGATGCTGGCCTGGGTGGGTAAAAAGGCGGGGACGCTGCGTAGCGTGCCGGTACGGCAGATGCTGCATGGGGCCAATGCGCTGGCCGACTGGATGTCGCGTGCGCTGTTGCTGGTAGCGGTGCTGGTGCTTGCCGAGGAATGGCTGCGCTATGTATTCCACCAGTTCGACTACACCCAGCCGTGGGCAACGACGATGACGTTATGGCTCGCTGCCCAGGCCAAAGCCTGGTTGTGGGCGGGTGTGGCGGCGATCCCGGGGCTGGTGACGGCGCTGATCATTTTCCTGCTGGCACGCTTGGCCAGCCAGATCATCGGCATCCTGTTCCGGGGCGTGCAGCATGGGCGTTTCCAGCTGTTCGGCATCGACCGCCAACTGGCCGAACCCAGCCGCAAACTGATCGTCGCGGGCATCTGGCTGTTTGCGCTGGTGATGGCCTATCCCTATCTGCCCGGCTCGGGCAGTGATGCGTTCAAGGGCCTGACGGTGCTGCTCGGCGTGATGATCTCGCTGGGCGGATCGAGCATCGTCGGCCAGGCAGCGGCGGGCTTCACCCTGCTGTATTCAAGGACGATGTCGGTCGGCGACCTGGTCAAGGTGGCGGAGGTGGAAGGGCAGGTGATACAGATCGGTTTGTTCACCACCCGCATCCGCACCCTCACCGGGGTGGAGGTCAGCCTGCCCAACATGCATGTGCTCAGCGGCAAGCTGCTGAACTATTCGCGCGACCCGCAGGCGGCCGGCATGTGGCTGGAAACCGGCGTGACCATCGGCTATGACACGCCGTGGCGGCAGGTGCATCGGCTGCTGCTGGACGCGGCTGGCAGGACCGGGCATGTGCAGCACGTGCCGCCTGCCTACGTGTTGCAGACCGCGCTCAACGACTTCTACGTAGCCTATGTGCTGCGCGTACACATCGTTGAACTGCCGCTGCGTGCGGAGATACTCAGCGCGCTGCACGCCAACATCCAGGATGCCTTCAATGCGGCCGGGGTACAGATCATGTCGCCCAACTACATCGCCGACCCCGAACTGCCCAAGATCGTTACGCCCGACAACTGGGACCCCAAGCCGCCCCTGTCGTGAGCTGCGTGCGGGGTCCGCAGGCACTGAACGCGGCCGCGTGCACGGCTGCAATGTCGCCCCGCTACGCTGGCCCTGATCCGCGGGGAAGGGCCGGAACGCAGGCAGCACAAGGGTTTGCCGCGCTGCCGCAAGGTCTTTCAGGTGCCGCTCGTTAAACTGTTTTCATTTGCAACGGAGGTGGTATGGCTGGTTTTCGTCCGGTGTCGCTGATTGGCGTGCCTACCGATGTGGGTGCGGGTGCGCGTGGTGCGCGGCTGGGGCCGGAGGCGCTGCGCATTGCCGGCTTGCCTGAGGCGCTGGTCGAACGCGGGGTGGACGTGCGCGACATTGGCAACCTCGATGGTCCGCGCAATCCATGGACCGGCCCGGTGCAGGGCTACCGCCACCTCGACGAAGTAGTCGCTTGGAACCACGCGCTGATGGAGGCGAGTTACGCCGAGCTGAAGGACGGCCGCCTGCCGATCATGCTCGGCGGCGACCACTGCCTGGGCGTGGGCTCGATTACCGCGGTCGCGCGCTGGTGCCGCGAACAGGGCAAGCAGCTGCGCGTGCTGTGGCTGGATGCACATTCGGACTTCAACACCTCCGATGTTACCCCGTCAGGCAACATCCACGGCATGCCGGTGGCCTGCCTGTGTGGCCTCGGCCCGCAAGGCCTGACAAATCTCGGCGGCAGCGCCCCGGCGATTGCACCGTGGCAGGTGCACCAGATCGGCATACGTTCGGTCGACCCCGAAGAAAAGCGCCTGATCAAGCAGCACCGCGTGGACGTCTATGACATGCGCTACATCGACGAAGCAGGGATGAAACGGACGATGGAAGCCGCGCTGCATGGCATTGATGCCAATACCCACCTGCATGTCAGTTTCGATGTGGATTTCCTCGACCCCAGCATCGCGCCGGGCGTTGGCACCACGGTGCCGGGCGGGGTCAATTACCGCGAGGCGCAGCTGGTGATGGAGATGATTGCCGATACGGGCTTGATGGGCTCGCTGGATATCGTCGAACTGAACCCGCTGCTGGATCACCAGAACCGCACCGCCGAGCTGGCAGTGGACCTGGTGGAGAGCCTGTTCGGCAAATCCACGCTGATGCGTGACTAAGGACGCCTGACTGGGGCGGGCGCCGGTGGTGCCCGTCTGTTGCGTTGTCTTGCTTAACCTCGCTCCGACATCGCTGAACCGGTGCTGCGCATGTTCACGCGCAGCACACAGCCAAGCGGCGAGATTCGTCTTCACACGCGGAATGCTGGTTGCCGGTCCCCGGCCAAAGCCGCCGCCTTATGAGCAAGGAGACGATCTGATGATGAAGCGAGTACTGATGTTGGCCCTGGTTGGCGCGTTCTCGGTAGGCATGCTCAGTGGCTGCAACACCATGGCCGGTGCTGGCAAGGACATGCAGAAGGCCGGTGAAAAGGTCGAGGACAAGGCCCAGGACTGTAAGGACGGCAAGTGCTGAACCCCGGCGGCCCATGCTGGGCCGTGTTGATGTAACCCACCACAGGAGAAAGACATGAAGCGTTTGGTTGCCCTGATGTTGCTGTCGCTGTTCTCGGTTGCCGCGCTGTCCGGCTGCAACACCGTTGCCGGTGCCGGCAAGGACGTGCAGAAGGCAGGCGAAAAGGTGGAGGACGCTGCCAAGGGTCATTGACCTGGCAAGCGCACACAGCTGAATGGAGAAGGCCGGCCTTGCCGGCCTTTTTCATGTGCGCTGCGCAAGCCTGAAGCTGTGTTCATCGAGGTCAGCACCACACAACGAACCGTGTACCCGTTGCCAACACAGTCAGGGCCAAGATGATCCCACGCGAACAAGCCGCGTATCCCACCAAGGAGAAGCGTAATGAACAAAGACATCATTTCCGGCAAGTGGACCCAGCTCAAGGGCAAGGTGCAGGCCAAGTGGGGCGACATCACCGATGACGACATGAAGGTGGCCGAAGGCAATGCCGAGTATCTGGCCGGGCGCTTGCAGGAACGTTATGGCTGGGCCAAGGATCGCGCTGAATCCGAGGTGCGCGATTTCCAGAAGTCCCTGCACGATGAGTATCCAGACTACCGTTGATGCAGGGTGGTTGATGCGGGGGGATTGAGGGAGCAGGTTGCTGGCAGCCTGAGACGCCTCCCCCCGCGTAGCCCGGGTAAGCGCAGCGCACCCGGGGCTGTTGGCAGAAGTATCGAACGACCCGAGAGGTCGAGCTTCCCGGGTGCGCTGCGCTTACCCGGGCTACGAGGCTACGAGGCTACGAGGCACAGGGCACCGTTCATACCTGTGCCAGCAGTCAGCCTTCGAGCCCTTCTCCCGTTGCGGGAGAGGGCTTGGGGATAAGGAAGAAGGGCCGCTGAAAGCGGCCCTTCTTGCATCCCCGATGCAATCACCAAACTCAGCGCCCACGTGCCGGCGGATCCGGCACGAAGCCGCTCGGGAAGGCCTGCGGTGTGTTGTCCACGCGGCGATAACCGCGCGGCAGGATCCCCATCGCCACCAGCCGCTGGCGCGAGTCGTAACGCAGCTCGCTGACCTGCACCGGGGTGCGGCTGGCACGCTCGAAGCTGGTGAGCGACGAACTGGACCATTCGCGCTCGCCATGGCCGGTGCCCAGCCGCTGACGCGACTCACTCCTGGCCATCGCGCTGGGTGGGGCAGGCGCTTCGGCAGCGCGGGCATTGGCGCTGGCCTCGGCACGGTCCTCGTACTGCGGCATCGGCCGCGGGGTCGGCCGCGGCATCGGCAGCGGGCGCACGTCATACACCGGTCGGCGCGCTTCGTTGAACACCGCAATGCCGATCACCCCGACATTGGTCGGGCGGCCGGTGCGGCTTGCATAGCTGTCGCTGGAGGCGGTGAACACGAACTGCGCCACCTCGGCATTGGATTTGCGCCAGCCAGTGATCTCGCTGCTCTGCCAGGGCTCCAGCACATAGCCGGACTGGCTGGGCGAGGCGGTCTGGCCGGTGATGGCGTTGACCCCATCCACCGACAGCACCACCAGCACGCGCTCGCCGCTGCGGTTCTGCATGCGCACGCTGTAGCGGTGGCCGGGGCTGCCGGCGACCCATTGCTGGCCCCGGTGCGGGTGCAGGTCCAGCTCCTGCCCGTCGTCGCGGTCGATCACCGACAGCAGCACCGGGCCCTCCTCTGCCGGCCGTACCGGGCTGAACCCGCATAGCGCGACAACCGACAACACACTGGCTAGAAAACGGTACATGGCAGGCTCCTTGGCGGGGTACGTGGCATGAAACGGCCGGGCGCGGGCAACGGGGTTGAGGGCGGGGACAGGCTGGGGCGGTTACACTGGCCCGGTTCATCCGCTCGTCAGCTTGGTTTACATGACTACCCGCGTCCTCACCGGCATCACCCCCTCCGGCACTCCCCATCTCGGCAACTACGTCGGCGCGATCCGCCCGGCCATTGCCGCCAGCCAGACTTCGGACATCGAGAGCTTCTTCTTCCTGGCCGACCTGCACAGCCTGATCAAGGCGCAGGAGCCCGAGCGCACCCAGCGTTCGACCCTGGAGATCGCCGCCAGCTGGCTGGCCTGTGGCCTGGACCCGGACAAGGTGTGGTTCTACCGGCAGAGCGACATCCCGGAAACCACCGAGCTGATGTGGTTCCTCACCGTGGTCGCCAGCAAGGGCATTCTCAACCGCGCCCACGCCTACAAGGCGGCGGTGGACAAGAACCGCGAGGAGCAGCTGGACGACGATGCAGGCGTCAGCGCCGGCCTGTTCATGTACCCGGTGCTGATGGCCGCCGATATTCTGATTTTCAACGCCAACAAGGTGCCGGTGGGGCGTGACCAGATCCAGCACATCGAGATGGCGCGCGATTTCGCCCAGCGCTTCAACCACGTCTACGGCAAGGAATACTTTGCTCTGCCGGAGGTGATCATCGACGAACAGGTGGCCACCCTGGCCGGCCTGGACGGTCGCAAGATGAGCAAGAGCTACAGCAACACCATTCCGCTGTTCGTGCCGCGCGAGGAGCTGAAGAAGCTGGTGTTCTCCATCCTCACCGACTCGCGCCTGCCCGGCGAACCCAAGGACACCGAGGGCTCGGCGCTGTTCCAGATGTACCAGGCCTTCGCCAGCCCGGAGCAGACCGCCGCCTTTGCCAAGGCCTTTGCCGAGGGCATCAGCTGGGGCGATGCCAAGCAGCAGTTGTTCGAGCGCATCGACGCCGAGCTGTCGCCGCTGCGCGAGCGCTACAACGCCTTGATGGCCGAGCCCGAGAAGATCGAAGCCATCCTGCGCAAGCGTGGCCAGCAGCTGCGCGAGCAGTTCGCCATCCCGCTGCTGAAGGAGCTGCGTCACGCCGTGGGCCTGCGCGATCTGTCCGCCGCCGGTGACAAGCCCAAGGCGGCAGCCGCTGCCAAGGCGGCGCTGCCGCTGTTCAAGCAGTACCGCGAAAAGGATGGCCGCTTCTACTTCAAGCTGCTTGATGGCGAAGGCACGCTGCTGATCCAGAGCGAAGGCTTTGACTCGCCGCGCGATGCCGGCCAGCTGATCGCCGTGCTCAAGCAGGCCGAGCAGGGCGATGCGCTGCAGAGCGAGTTGTTCAAGGTTGAAGTGGAAGTGGAGCCGGTGCTGGCGGCGTTGCGCGAACTGCGCGAGGCGGCAGCGAAGGAGTAATCACCTGCGGAGGAGCACGTCGATGGCCTGGTTGTCGTTGTTGTTGTTTCTCCCCTGGTTCTGCGTGATGGGGGCGTTGTACTGGTGGTTCCCGCGCCAGCCGCGCAACCGCACACGCACC
The DNA here is from genome assembly GCF_002477705.1 of Stenotrophomonas sp. UBA7606. Classification (NCBI taxonomy): domain Bacteria; kingdom Pseudomonadati; phylum Pseudomonadota; class Gammaproteobacteria; order Lysobacterales; family Lysobacteraceae; genus Stenotrophomonas; species Stenotrophomonas sp. UBA7606. Next base: position 69,350 of record NZ_DLJW01000127.1, read on the forward strand.
TTGTTTGATGCCGCGATGCTGATGCTGGCCCTGGTGGCCAGCATCGGCTTCATGTTGTGGGGCTACCAGGTCGGTGCGGCCGAGGTGGCCGACGGCCTGTGGAAGCAGATCCTGGCTGTGCTCTATGCCTATGGCGGCTTCCTGGCGGTAATGGTACTGGCGCTGTTGCTGCGCCCACGCGTACTGCGGCACTGAGCCGACGCGGCTGCGACAAAAGTCCGGGTTGAGTGCGGGCAGGGGGGCTGGCAGGATCGAAGCCAGTTTCTGCCGGAGTTGTTGCATGTCTCTTGCCCATGGCATACACACCATCGATACCGCGTTCCAGCGCGATCACTTCGATGCGGCCTACCTGATCGTGCAGGACGGGCGCGGCGCGTTCGTTGACTGCGGCACCACACATTCCCTGCCGAATCTGCTGGCCTGCATTGCGCAGGCGGGTCTGAGGCCTGCGGATATTGATTGGCTGATCGTCACCCATGTGCACCTGGATCATGCCGGCGGTGCTGGTGCGCTGATGCAGCAGCTGCCCAATGCCAAGCTGGTCGTGCACCCGCGTGGTGCCCGGCACATGATCGATCCCACCCGGCTGATCGCCGGGGCGACGGCGGTGTATGGCGAGGCGGAAATTGCCCGCAGCTACGGGCAGATCGTGCCGGTGCCCGCCGAGCGCGTGGTGGTAGCCGAAGACGGCCACCGCGTTTCCGTGGCCGGGCGCGAACTTGTCTGCGTGGACACGCCGGGGCATGCACGGCATCACTTCTGCGTGTGGGATGCCGTCAGCCGCAGCTGGTTCACCGGCGACACGTTTGGCCTCTCTTATCGAGAGCTGGATCATGCCGGTGGTGCCTTCATCATTCCTACTTCCTCGCCGGTGCAGTTCGAGCCGGAAGCGATGCATGCCTCGATCCGTCGGCTGATGCAGGAGTCACCGGAGGGCATGTTCCTGACCCATTACGGCCGGGTCGAAGGCACGGCGCGATTGGCGCAGGAGCTGCACGAGCAGATCGATGCAATGGTGGCGATTGCGCAGCGCTGCAACGGTGAGCCGCAACGTCACCGCCTGCTGGTGGATGCCTTGGGCGCGCTGTATGTGGCGCGCTTGAGATTGCAGGGCAGCCCGCTGGACGCATCCGAGGTGTTGCGGGTGCTGGCGATGGACATCGAGCTCAACGCCCAGGGCCTGGCCTGCTGGCTGGACCGCGACAAGCGCTGAGAGCCCGCCAGCTCCATGTAGTGCCGAGCCATGCTCGGCAGAGGCTTTCCCGGCGATGCATCCGCTCGCTGCGGGAGCGGTGTAAACATCGAAGCCAAGCTCATAACAGAAGCGGTGCAGCTCACCCCTCCCCAACCCTCCCCTTCGCTGCGCGAAAGGGAGGGGGCGGTAGTGCCGAGCGAAGCTCGGCAAAGGGCCTCATGTAGCGCCGAGCCACGCTCGGCAAAGGGCGTCAATGTAGCGCCGAGCCACGCTCGGCAAAGGGCGTCAATGTAGTGCCGAGCCATGCTCGGCAGAGGCTTTCCACGCGATGCATCCGCTCGCTGCGGGAGCGGTGCAAACCGCGAAGCCTGGCTCAGAACAGAAGCGGTGAAGCTCCCCCCTCCCCAACCCTCCCCTTCGCTACGCGAAAGGGAGGGGGCGGTAGTGCCGAGCGAAGCTCGGCAAAGGTCTCTCATGTAGTGCCGAGCGAAGCTCGGCAAAGGTCTTTCATGTAGTGCCGAGCCAAGCTCGGCAAAGGTCTCTCATGTAGTGCCGAGCGAAGCTCGGCAAAGGTCTTTCATGTAGTGCCGAGCCAAGCTCGGCAGGGGCTTTCCCGGTAACGCTTCTGCCGAGCATGGCTCGGCACTACATGGGCAAGGCCGGTTAGAATCTGCCATTCATTCTGTCTCGTTGGTAGTTGCCTTGAACCCGATGCGCATCCTGCTGCTGTCTTCCTGCCTGTTCGTGGGCGGCATCGCCTCGGCGGCCAATGACCTGCCCGGCGGCGGCATCGATCCGGAAGCGCTGTCGCGGCATGTCCGCATCCTGGCCTCGGACGAGTTCGAAGGCCGTGCACCGGCATCGGCCGGTGAACAGCGCACCGTCGACTATCTGGTCGATGAGTTCCGCAAGGCCGGCCTGCAGCCCGGCGGTAACGATGGCAGCTGGGTGCAGGAAGTGCCGCTGGTCCGCGCGCAGCTGGATGGCGAGGCCACGGCCAGCCTCAGCCAGGGCGGCAAGACCCGGACCCTGGTCAACGGCGAGGATGTCACCCTGCAGAGTCTGCGCCCGCAGGCCGCGGTGACCGTGAAGGATGCACCGCTGGTGTTCATCGGCTACGGCATTACCGCACCCGAGCGCCACTGGGACGATTACAAAGGCGTGGACCTGCACGGCAAGATCGCCGTGGTGCTGATCAACGACGCCGACTTCGAGGCCGACAGAGCCGGCGCATTCGACGGCAAGGCAGTCACCTACTACGGCCGCTGGACCTACAAGTTCGAGGAAGCCGCGCGGCGCGGTGCCGAGGGCGTGCTGATCGTGCATGAAACCGCACCGGCGGCCTATCCCTGGGCAACGGTGAAGGCCTCCGGCACCTCGCCGTTGTTCGATATCGAGCGCAGCCCGGAAGAGGCGCTGGCCGCACACACGCCACTGCGCGGCTGGATGCAGCGCAGCCTGGCCGAGCAGCTGTTCGCAGCGGCCGGGCTGGACTTCGATGCCGAGAAGCGCAAGGCCATGCAGGCTGATTTCAAGCCGTTCACGCTGGGTGATGCACGCCTGTCGGCCAGCTTCAAGCTCAAGCGCGAGCAGGTGGTCACCCGCAACGTGGTGGCCAAGCTGGAAGGCAGCAGCTACCCGCAGGAGTCGGTGATCTTCTCCGCGCACTGGGATGCCTTCGGCATCGGCCAGGCGGACGCCAGCGGCCAGACCGTGCGCCACGGCGCCATCGACAACGCCACCGGTGTGGCCTCGGTGCTGGAGCTGGGCCGCGTGTTCGCGGTCGGGCCGCGGCCACAGCGTTCGTTGTACTTCATCGCGCTGACCGCCGAAGAAAAGGGCCTGCTCGGCGCCAGCTACTACGCCGCGCATCCGCTGGCACCGCTGGAAACCACCGCAGCGGTGCTGAACATCGAGATGTTCAGCCCGGACGGCGAAACCGCCGACATCGCGACCTGGGGCAATGGCCGCGTGTCGCTGGAAGACGATGTGCAGCGGGTGGCGCAGGCGCGTGGCCGCCGCTGGTCGCCGGACCCCAACCTGGAGGCAGGTTTCTTCTACCGTGCCGACCATTTCGCCTTTGCCCGCAAGGGCGTGCCGGCGATCACCGTGGGTGCGGGCCTGGACAAGCTGGATGGCGGCGTTGCCGCCGGCCGCGCGCTGCGTGATGCTTATTTCGCCAAGTGCTACCACCAGGCCTGCGATGCGTGGAGCCCGCAGTGGGATGCGCGAGGCCTGGCCGCCGATACCTTGCTGGTTTATGACCTGGGGCTGGAGCTGGCCAACAGCCGGCGGTGGCCGCAGTGGCAGAAGGGCGCGGAGTTCGAGGCCGCGCGTGAAGCGAGTGATGCCGCTCGGCGCTGAGTGATGTGTGGCTGTGCTGAGTGATGTTGTTTGGCGCTGAGTGATGAGAAAACCGGTGGACTGAGTCCGCCGGTTTTTTTCTGCTGTTCGTTTTGATCTTCGCACTTTGCTTTTGTGCCGTCATTCCCGCCTGCGCGGGAATGACGGCACAAAAGCAAGGCCAAAACCAAAGTCAAACAAGACCAAGCCAAAGCCAAAGCCAAAGCCAAACCCAAACCCGCCATGGTTCCAACTTGTCTGGTCTTAACTCCGCGTGTCATCCAGCCAGTTTGGTCCCTTGTTCTTCAGGAAGAAGATATAGACCACCAGTGATACCGCGATCACCGCGGTGACATAGATCGCGAACGTGTCCACATGATCGGTCTTCAACGCCGCCTGATACAGCAGCGGTGCGGTGCCGCCAAACAGTGAATTGGCCATCGCATAGCCAAAGCCGACGCCAAGCGCGCGGACATGGGTGGGGAACAGCTCGGCCTTCACCACCGCGTTGATCGAGGTGTAGCCGGTGAGGATGACGAAGCCGATGGCCAGCACCAGGAAAGCCTTGAAGGCGTCGTGCTGCTGCGGCAGGGCGGTGATCATGTACCAGCTGTAGAGCACACCGCCGATGCCGAAGAACACCAGCAGGCTCTTGCGGCCGATGATGTCCGAGATCCAGCCACCGATCGGTTGCAGCACCATCAGGAAGATCAGCACGCCCAGGTTGATCAGCGTGCCGGTCATCACGTCGTCACCGGCGAAGGCGCTCTGGATCATCTTTGGCCCGTTCACCGAATAGGTGTAGAACGCCACCGTGCCGCCGGCGGTGATCAGGAAGCACAGCAGCAACGGCCGCCATTGGTGCACGAACAGCTCGTACATCGAGCCCGATGCCTTGGCGCGGCCCTCCTTGGCGGCCTCGATCGAATCGGCGGTAAGCGATTCGTCCATGCTCCGGCGCAGCCAGAACACCACGATGGCGGCCACGCCACCGATGGCGAAGGCCACGCGCCAACCCCAGGCGGAAATCTCCGGCTTGTCCCAGAAGCTGAGCATCGTGAACAGGGTCAGCTGCGCCAGCACATGGCCGCCGACCAGGGTGACGTAGTGGAAGGACGACAGAAAGCCGCGCCGGCCCGGCAGCGCGGCCTCGGACATATAAGTGGCGCTGGTGCCGTATTCGCCGCCGGTGGCAAAGCCCTGCGCCAGCCGCGCGAACAACAGGATCAGTGCCGCCGCGCCGCCAATCTGCGAGGCGGTGGGGGTGATGGCGATCAGGAACGAGCAGGCCGCCATCACCGACACCGATACCGTCAGTGCCAGCCGCCGGCCATAGCGGTCGGCGAAGCGGCCGAAGTACCAGGCGCCGATCGGCCGCATCAGGAAGGTGGCGGCAAAGATCGCCCACACATAGATCGTGGAGTTCTTGTCCTCGGCCGAGAAGAACTGTGACTCGAAATACACCGCGAACACCGAGTAGACATAGACGTCATACCACTCGACCAGGTTGCCGGCCGAGCCCTTGAGCGTGTTGGAGATCGAGCGGCGCAGGGCGTGGTTGGCGGCGGCCGGGGCGGTGCTGGTCGTGCTCATCGGGGCGGTGTCCTCGCTGGGATCCGCTGCGGAGCCTGCGGCCAGGCGACAGCGGACGGGTGCCTGCACCGTACCGCACGCCGCCTTCAGGCGATGTAATGACTTGGTAGGGGGCGGGCACGACGGATACAGCATGCCGTTTTCCGTACTGATAACGCGCAACGCCGTGCCCTAAAATCCACCTTCCCCTGATGGTGGTATTGCCCCATGTCTTCACCTGAAACCACGTCGGCTGCTCCGCGGAGCGGCCTTGTCGTCCTGGCCTTGTTCCTGGTCTATGTGGTCTGGGGTTCGACCTACCTGGGTATCCACCTGGCGCTGGAGAGTGGCCTGCCACCGCTGACGGTGATCTCCGGCAGCCGGTTCGTGGTCGCCGGTGGCGTGCTGTACGCACTGCTGCGCTGGCGCGGGGTGGCTGCACCCACCCGCGCGCAGTGGCCAACCCTGGCGGTGATGGGGCTGTGCCTGCTGTTCTTCGGTAATGGCATGGTGGTGCTGGCCGAGCGTGATGTGTCTTCCGGGCTGGCCGCGGTGGCGGTGGCCTCGGTGCCGCTGTGGATGGCCTTGTTTTCGGCGTTCCGTGGCGAAAAAGTCACCCGTGGCGAGTGGCTGGGCATCGCCATTGGTTTTGCCGGGGTGCTCTGGCTCAATGCCGGCAGCAGCCTGACCGCCACCCCGCTGGGCCTGGTGCTGTTGCTGATCGCGCCGCTGGGCTGGGCTGCCGGTTCGATCTGGTCGCGTGGCCGCGACCTGCCGTCGCCGTTCATGACCGCCGCCGGGCAGATGCTGTGCGGCGGCGTGATCCTGATCACGGTCGGGTTGCTGCGTGGCGAACGCCTGCACGGCCTGCCGGACCTGCAGGGCCTGCTGTCGGTGAGCTACCTGACCGTGTTCGGCTCGATCATCGCCTTCACCGCCTATGTCTGGCTGCTGCACAACGTGCGCCCGGTACTGGCCAGCAGCTATGCCTACGTCAACCCGGTGATCGCGGTGGCGTTGGGCGTGTGGATCGCGCATGAGCGCTTCAGTGTTTCCGATCTCGGTGCGATGGCGGTGATTCTGGCCGGTGTCGTCGTCATCACCCTTGCCAGGCTGCGCCGCGCATGACTGCCTCCAACGAAACCCGCAATGGCCTGTGGGCCACCACCCTGGCCTTTGTCATCTGGGGCCTGTTTCCGCTGTATTGGCACCTGCTCAAGGACGTGCCTTCGTTCCTGATCATTGCCCACCGCATTGTCTGGAGCGCGGTGCTGCTGATCGGCGGGCTGGCGATCATGCGCGGCTGGGGGTGGCTGCGCGAGGTGTGGGCCACGCCTCGGCGGTTCTGGCTACTGGGCTTGTCCAGCCTGCTGATCGGGCTCAACTGGAGCCTGTATATCTGGGCGGTGAACGCAGGCCACGTGGTGGAGACCAGCCTGGGCTACTTCATCAACCCACTGCTCAGCGTGCTGCTGGGCGTGGCCGTGCTGGGCGAGCGGCTGGGCAAGCTGCAGTGGTTGGCGGTGGCGCTGGCGGCGCTGGGCGTGGCCTGGCTGACCTGGCAAGGCGGGCGGTTGCCGTGGATTGCCATCGGTCTGTCGATCACCTTTGGCCTGTACGGCCTGCTGCGCAAGCTGGTGGCGGTGGAAGCGGTCACCGGCCTGGGTGTGGAAAGCGTGTTCATGGTCGCGCCGGCACTGGTCTATGTGATCTGGGCCGAGAGTGGCCACGGCGGCGGTTTCATCTCGGGCTGGGGGTTGGGCAATGACGTGTTGCTGGTGCTGGCCGGCGTGGTCAGCGCGGTGCCGTTGATCGCCTTCGCCTATGGCGTGCGGCGGGTGCCGCTGTCGGTGGTGGGGCTGCTGCAGTACATCGGACCGACCCTGCAGTTCCTGGCCGGCGTGCTGATCCTGCGCGAGCCCTTCAATGCCAACCAGCTGGTCGGCTTCTGCTTCATCTGGGCCGGGTTGCTGGTGTTTGCGGTGGCCGGGTGGCGAGCGGCTGCACGCGCGAAGCAGCAGAAGCCTGCGGCAGCCTGAAGGCCTCTGTTCTGCCCGCTCGCTTGCGCAGCAGGGGAGCGGGTGGCTTTGGCGCGACGGATGCGGCGGGTATGTCGCCGCTTGCGCCACAGCTGCCGATGGTGATCCGCAGGGGCTTCAGCCTTCTGCCGTTGACCGGGTTGGGGCGGGTAGCTTGCGTCGCGGTTACCGCATCGCCAGTGGTGCGGCGGGGCAGCCGCGACCCTCGGCGGCTTCGGCAAACCAGTCGTTGACTGCTGGGGAAAGCCGGTCCAGCCGCATCGGCAGGGTGAGATGGTCTTCGCTGGGTACTTCCAGGTAGCGTGCCTTCGGCGCCGCCGCGGCCAGTGCACGGCCCTGCGATACGGGAATGTGTTCGTCGTCGCGGCCATGGACCAGCAGCACGCAGCTGGGCACCTGCGCCAGCGCCTGGCCCACATCCACCCGGTCCAGATCCAGCCCAAGCTTGCGGTCAGTGGTGGCAATGGCTTCGTCCAGGCCGCGGCCACCGTACTGCCAGCGCGCAATCGGCAGGGCGACGTAGTCACTCCAGCGTTCCGGTGGCTTGGACAGCATATGCGGCACCATCGTGCGTATCGCCTGGCCGGCGTTGTCGAAGGACTCCATCGCGACCACGCTGCTGACCTGGCTGCCCAGCTCGCGGGCGGCGAAGATCGCGGTGGCGGCGCCATAGGACACGCCCAGCAGGTGCACCGGGCCGCTGACCACGCCCTGGTCGCGCAGGTGGCTGATCGCGGCCACCACGTCCTCGCCTTCGCGGGTGCCATAGCCTGATAGCGCCTGCCCGGAGCGACCGTGGTTGCGCAGGTCCAGGGCAATCGTGCGGTAGCCCTGCTGGGCCAGTTCCAGCGACCACGGCAACAGCGAGCCGCCGTCCATCATCCAGCCGTGCAGCAGCACCACGGTGCCGCGCGGGGCCATGGCGGGTGCGGCCGCGGTGGGCGCACTGGCCTGCAGCGAGAACTCGGGGAAGCGCGGGCCCTTGCCAAGGTAGCGGTAGTCGAGCTGGTAGTCGCCCGGCTCGAAGCCAACCCAGTGCAGGGCCACGCCATCGCTGCCGGCAACCGTGCCCTGGCGATGCGGCAGGTGGGCCAGCAGTGCATCGATGCGCGCGGTGGGGACCAGCGGCGAGGTGCCGCCAGGGGCAGCCAGGCGCTCGCTCAGTGACAGCGAGGGAACAGGAGGGGAAAGGGCAAAGCCGGCCAGCATCACGCAGACGCCGGCCAGCGCCAGCGAACGCAGCATGGCGGTATCCGATTTGGGGAGCCGGCCACATTAGGTGCAATGGCGGCCGTCATCTACCGCGCGGCGATGACAGTTGGATGACCGTTGTGTGGTGTTTGGGTTGCGGGAGCGTCGCTTCCCGCCCCAGGCCCTCGCGCGGGGGAGTGCCGCGCCATGTCCGGCAGAGGCTTGGCGCGCTGGCGCGTTCTCTCCGTAGCCCCTCTCCCGCAGGCGGGAGAGGGGTTTCAAGCGCGAAGCGTTCAGGCAGTGGTGGGCGCCTCGTGGAGGCGGTCCATCAGAACCGCTGCTGGTACTTCATGTAGATGAAACGGCCGATGTCGAAGCCACCGTAATAGGTGAAGCTGCTGTTCGGCTGGCTGTACATGATCGGGCCGGCGTGCTTGAACACGTTGTTGATACCCAGCGACACCGTGCCCTCCCACGGCAGGGCGTAACGCAGCTGCACATCGTGGAAGGTGTTCGAGCCCAGCTTGCGGCTCGGCTGCATGTCGGTGTACGGCGACTGGAAGCCCGGCAGGTTGCACTCGGGGCCACCGTCCAGATCGTAGGAGCACTTTTCCTTCATGCTGGAGTAGTAGCGGGTGGTCCAGCTGATGCCCAGATCACCGTACTGCCAGTCCGCCGTGAGGTTGGAGCGCACGCGGAAGTTGCCTTCCCAGCCGGTGTACTGCTCGACCGGGGTGGTGTCGACGTTGTCGCTCTTGCGCGACAGGTAATCCACATAGGTGGTGTTCCAGCGCAGCGATAGCTGGCCGAATGCCATTTCCGGCAGGCGGTAACGCACACCAATGTCATAGCCGGCGGTTTCCTGGAAACCGGCGTTGTTCAACGAGCGGTTCATGCCGCTGACCTGGCCCTTGTTGCTGCCGGAGGTGTAGCGGCTGAAACGGTCGCAGGCCGACTGGATGCCCTGCACATAGCACTGGTTGAGGATGTCGGTGGCCGATTCGCCGACGATCACGTTGTCGATGCGGATCTTCCACCAGTCCAGGCTCAGGTCCAGGCCAGTGACGAAGTCGGGGCTGTAGACCAGGCCCACGGTCCAGGTCTTGGCGGTTTCCGGCTTCAGGTCCGGGTTGGAGCCGGAGGTGAAGTCGGTGACGGCCTGTACACCGGAGGTGGTGGCCAGTTCGCCGTCACCGGTCTTCTGGCGGAAATCGGCGCCCATGCCGGCAGCGGTGCAGCGTGCGGCGACCTCGGCATTGCGTGCGGCCGCGCCGAAGGAACGGTCACACGGGTCGGTGATGCGGTCGCGGGTGGTGACCGTGCCGCCGTACAGATCGTCCACGGTGGGGGCACGGAAGCCGGTGCCATAGGTGGCGCGTACCAGCAGGGTGTCCACGGGCTTCCACTTCAGGCCGAACTTGCTGTTGGTGGTGCCGCCGAAGTTGTCGTAGTCGGAATAGCGGCCGGCCATGTCCAGTGACAGTTCGCGCACCAAGGGCAGGTCGGACAGCAGCGGTACCTGCAGTTCCAGGTAGACCTCGTCCAGGGTGTAGTCACCGCGGGTGGGGCCGCCGCTGGTGCCGGCGATCTCGCCGTTCTGCACCATCAGGTCCGGGGTGTAGCTGGCTTCCTCGGAGCGGTGCTCCACGCCCATCGCCGCCATCATGTCGCCAGCCGGCAGGCTGAACAGCGAGCCGGAGATGTTGGCACTGAGGACCTTGGTGGTGCTGAGGATCTCGTCGCTGAAGCGGGTGAAGATGTAGTCGCGCACGGCCTTGTCGCTGAGCGAGCCGGTGCTGTTGCTGCCAGCCGGGGCCAGCGGGTTCCACGGCACGCAGCCTTCGATCACGTTGCCGACGCTGCCGCAGCGGGCCACGCCATCGGCATCGATGAAGGACGCGCCCACGGCCAGGTTGACGTGTGGCTGGTACATGCTCTGCCGGCTGCGGCGCTCGCCTTCATTGCGGTTGTACATGTAGTTGACGTTCCAGTCCCACAGGTGCGAACCGGTCTCGAAGCTGCCTTCCAGGCCCAGCCCGGCGCGCTTGGTGGTCAGGCTGTTGTTGGTCGCACGCGGGTATTCCTCGGTGCGGTGCGAGAACAGCACGTCCTTGCCCCAGTGGTTGAACATGCTGTCGGCCGACAGCGCTGCACGCGCACCGCTGGCCGCCTGCGCCGCGGACACCGAGTAGGGGTAACCGGCCAGCTGCTTCACCGACTCGCGCTCGCTGTACAGCACGTCGCCGACCACGCGGACGTTATCGGTGATCTGGAAGCCGGCGTTGGCGAATGCGGACCTGCGCTCCAGCGAGGACAGCAGGGTCATGTTGGTCTTGGTGTTGGCGTAGGTGGCCGGGTCACGCGGCTTGAAGTTGGCCACGTCCGACGGGTCGCCGCCCGGGCCGACGCTCAGCACCTTGCCATCAACCGTCACCGAGCCCCATTGGGTGGTGCCGTTGAGGCCATCTTGCGGATGATAGGGGCCGTTGGGATAGGCGGTGAACTCACGCTCACCACCCAGTACCGGATCTTCCTTGGACTTCTCGACGCCCACGCTGAACCAGCCGCGCTCGAAGGTCTTGCCGTAGTTGGCGCTGTACGAGCGCTTCTGGCCGTCGCCTTCGCTGTACTGGCCGACATAGGCACTGACGTTGCCGCCATCGAAGTTCTTGCGGGTGATGATGTTGACCACGCCGGCGATGGCATCGGAGCCATACAGGGCCGAGGCACCGTCGGTCAGCACTTCCACGCGCTCGACGATGGAAGAGGGAATGGAACCGACGTCGGAATAACCGCCGGCGCTGACGCCCATGCGGCGGCCGTCGATCAGCACCAGGCTGCGCTCGGGGCCCAGGTTGCGCAGGCTGATGAACATGCCGCCGTAGTCACGGCCCGAGGACAGTGCGGAGGCACGGCTCAGCGACGGTGCACCGGCAGCGGTGACATCCTGCAGGATGTCGGCGACGTTGACGTAGCCCTTCTTCTCGATCTCGGCCCGGGTCAAGGCGATCACCGGCTGGGCGGTTTCGACATTGGCCTGGCGGATACGCGAGCCGGTGATCTCGACGCGGTCCAGGGTGGTGGGTTCGCTGCTGTCCTGGGCGTAGGCAGCAGGGCTGCCCGCAACCATGGCCAGGGCGATCGCGGCGTGAAGCGGCGTGGGTTTCAGATACATCTCTTCAGATTTCCTTTCTAAACGCGAAAAGGCGCCCTAGAGGGGCGCCGTGACAGATGCATCACCGTGGGGGAGGGACGCAGCATCCATCAGCACACCGCGCCCGTCGGAGGACGGGGCGGAGTGCCGCTGGGTAGTTGATGCGTCAGTGGGAAAGTTCCGCCATTCGCCGGTGGCAGGGCGTTGGCCGTGTACACCACGGCCAACGCGCCAAGGCTGCGCTGCTCAGGTCTCGCGCAAGGCGGTGGTGATCGGCAGCCGGGCCGCACGCAGGGCCGGGAACAGCCCGCCCACCAGTCCGATCCCCAATGCCCACTTCAGCCCGCTCCACAACAGTGGCGGCGAGACCTTGAACTGGAACACCACCTGGCTGAAGTTGTTGCCCAGGGTGGAGACGGTGAAGTTGTTGAACGCCAGCCAAGCCACGATGCCACCCAGCAGGCCGCCGAGCAGGGCCAGCAACATGGTTTCCAGCATCACCGCGGTCACCACCGGCACGCCGCGGAAACCAATCGCACGCAGGGTCGCGATCTCGCGTGCACGCGTGGCCACGGCCGCGTACATGGTGTTGAGCGCACCAAACACCGCGCCCACCGCCATGATCGCGCCGATCACCGTGCCCAGCACCTTGAGCAGCTTGTTCAGGCCGCCGCCCTGCTTGCGGTAGTACTCGGCGGTGCTTTCCACGTCCAGCTTCAGTCGTGGGTCGCTTTCCACTGCGGCCTTGAAGGTCTCGAAGCCCTGCTTGCCGTCGGTGCGCACGCTGATCGATTGCCAGGCGCTACGGTTGTAGGTGGTGGCCAGGGTCTGCGCGTCGGTCCAAAGTTCCGAATCGTGGGCGTCGCCGGATTCGAAGATGCCGACCACGGTCCAATCCTGGTTGCCCAGGCGCAGGGTCTTGCCGACTTCCAGGCCCTGGAACTGCTTCTGCGCGCCGCGTCCGGCCACGATCTCGCGCAGGCCGGCGCCGAACTTGCGGCCTTCGACCAGGCGCACTTTCTCGTGCACCGCCCAGGCCTGCTCGCCGACACCGCGGAACTGTGCGTTCACATCGGTGCCATCGCTGCGCGAGGTGAGGTTGACCACCTGCGAGGCTTCGGCGGAAACCAACGGCCGTCCATTCTCGCCGCGCATCACGCCGGGCAGGGTTTCCAGCAGCGGCACCTGGTCGCGGGTGATCACCGAGTTGGTCTCCGCCTGCGAACCGCCGCGCAGCACGATCGCGGTGCTGTCATCGCCGGTGTTCTCCAGCGTGGCCTGGAAGCCCTGGCCCATCGCCAGCATCGCCACCAGCACGCCGACCACGCCGGCAATACCGATCACGATCACCGATGAGGCACCCCAGCGTTGCGGCAGGCTGGCCAGTCCGATGCGGGTCGCGGCAAGCGCCAGGCGGCCGCTGCGGGTCAGCAGCAACCACAGCGTGATCGCTACCGCGACCACGGCGACGCCGATCCACGGCAGCGCAATCCAGACACCCAGGCCGACGATGAGCAGCACGATCACCAGCGCATTCGAAAGAAAATTCTTCATGTCGTTCTCCTCAGCGCCCGGCCAGTGCGTCGACGATCTTCAGGCGCTTGGCCCGCAGTGCCGGCAATACGCCCACCACCAGGCCGATCACCACGATCAGCACCAGCCCCACGATCCAGGTCTGCGCCGGCACATGCGGCGGCAGCAGGCCCATGGTCTGTGGCGCCATTACCGGTAATGCCAGTGCCGCCAACCCCAGCCCGATGGCACCGCCCAGGCCGACCAGCACGATGGATTCCACCATCACCAGCATCAGCATGGTGCCATCGGTGAAGCCCAGCGTTTTCAGCGTGGCCAGCTCCGGCACGCGCTCGCGCACGGCCTGGGCCATGGTGTTGCCGGTGAGCAGCAGCAGGGTGAAGAACACCGCGCCCATGATCGAGGTGACGATCATGCCGATGTCGGCAAACTGCTTGATGAAGGCCTGCTGGAAGGCGGACTCGGTCTGGCTCTTGGTCTCGTGATCGGAGTTGGCCGAGATCGCATCGATGGCCTGGGCCACGCGCGAGGCATGGTCAGGGTTGTCCAGGCGCACGGTGTACCAGCTGACCTGGTTCTTGATGTAGTCGTTGGATTCGTCGAAGTACTTCCAGTTCATCATCAACTGGCGTTCTTCGTTGGCGGCGGTGGCGGTGTTCTTGGACTTGAATATGCCGACCAGCTGCAGCGGCCAATCATTGCTGCCACCACGCGGGAAGATGGTGGCCTGCAGCGGGATGGTGTCGCCGATCTTCCAGCCGAACTGCTTGGCCAGCGATTCGCCGACGATGGCGCCAGTGCGCGTGTTGCGGAAGGCATCGACCTGGTCCTTGGGGATCTCGAACTCGGTCATCAGGTCGAAGTAGTTGGGTGCCACCGAGAAGTTGGGGAAGAAATTCTTCTGGTCCTGGTAGATGCCGCCGAACCACATGGCATAGGTGACATCCTGGACGCCTTCGATCTGGCGGATCTGCGGTTCCAGGCGGATCGGCAGCGACTGGGTGATGGACAGGCGCGAGGCCACCACCAGCCGGTTGGCGCCGGCCACGGTATTGCCGCCGCTGGCAAAGGCGACGCGCACCGAATCGAGCATGCCGAACAGCAGGAAGGCGGTGACGATGGACAGCAGGGTGAACAGCGTGCGCGTGCGGCTGCGGAACAGCTGCGCCCATATCAGTGAGAAGTACTTCATGGCGGTGCTCCTCAGTGCGCCGGGGCGTCGACCAGCTCGCCCTTGTCCAGATGCACGGTGTGGGTGGCGTACTCGGCGGCCTTGGGATCGTGGGTGACCATGATGATGGTCTTGCCGTGTTCGCGGTTGAGCAGCTGCAGCAGGCCCAGCACTTCTTCCGCGCTCTGGCGGTCGAGGTCGCCGGTGGGTTCATCGCAGATCAGGAAGGTCGGGTCGGAGACGATGGCGCGGGCAATCGCCACGCGCTGCTGCTGGCCGCCGGACAGTTCATTGGGGCGGTGGTCGCGGCGATCGGCCAGGCCGACCAGGGTCAGCGCGATCTGCGCGCGGCGCTTGCGCTCGCCGGCATTGAGGTTGGTCAGCAGCAGCGGCAGTTCGACATTCTTCTGCGCGGTGAGCATGGGCATCAGGTTGTAGAACTGGAACACGAAGCCAACGTGGTGGCTGCGCCAGGTAGACAGCTGGCCGGCGCTGAGCTGGTCGATGCGTTGGTCTTCGATGTTGATCTCGCCACCGCTGGGCGTGTCCAGGCCGCCGATCAGGTTGAGCAGGGTGGTCTTGCCGGAGCCGGACGGTCCCATCAGCGCGACGAAGTCACCGCTGGCGATATCCAGGTTGATGCCGTGCAGTACCTGCACTTTTTCCGGGCCACGCTGGTAGGTCTTGGTGATGTTGCGCAGGGAGACGAGGGTGCTCATGGATGATCCTCAGCAGTGACGCGGTGGTGTTTGATGTTTGATGTTGAAAGTTTGATTTCGGACGCGAGTTTGCTTCGCTTTGCTTCTGGTTCCCTCCCTTTGCCGAAGGCAAGGGGAGGGCTAGGGAGGGGTGCTTTTTGCTTTTGCTTTTGCTTTTGCTTTTGCTTTTGCTTTGGCTTTGGCTTTGGCTTTGGCTTTGGCTTTTGCTTTGGCTTTGGCTTTGGCAGTGGCTCTGGCTGTCGTTGCTTTCCCCTCTCCCGCCAGCGGGAGAGGGGAAGGGGTGAGGGCAGCTTTTGCTTTGCTTCAGGCTTCGGCTGCGGTTTTGCTTCCTGTGGCTTTTCAAACCAAAGCCAAAGCACTCGCCCCAACCCCAACCCTCGGCTACGCTTCGCGCAAGGGAGGGGGTGGAAGCAACAGCAACAGCAACAGCGCTACTTCAATGCACCAGGGGATTCGCGCCAGCGCAACAAAGATCACAGGCCTGCGCTTACTTCTCCGCGCCTTCCAGCGTCACCTTGTCGCCATCCTTCAATTCTGCTGCAGGGTTGAGCACCACGGTCTGCCCGGCACTCAATCCCGACAGCACCTGCTTGTCCTTGGCCAATGCCTGGCCCACCTGCAGCGCTTGCTGCGTCACCTTGTCATCGGCCTGCACGACAAAAGCAACCGGCTTGCCGTCGCGCTCGACAATCGCAGCGGCCGGTACGCGTACCCCCTTGGGTGCTTCGGTGCCAGCGGCAGCGGCTTTCTCCAGGAAGCTCACCCGCACGCCCATCTCCGGCACGATGCGCGGGTCCTTGGTTTCCAGCGCCACACGGACCTTCACCGTGGCCTTGCCACGGTCGGCGGTGGGAATGATGGCGATCACGTGGCCAGGGATCTTCCAGTCCGGGTAGGCGTTGAGCACGATCTCCACCGGCATCTTCGGCTGCACGCGGCCGATGAAGGCTTCGCCCACTTCCACTTCCACTTCCAGCGACTCCATGTCGACGATGGTGCCGATACCGGTACGGGTAAAACCACCCCCAGCCGACAGCGGCGACACGATTTCGCCCGGCTGCGCAGCCTTGGCGGTGACCACGCCGGCAAACGGGGCACGCACCACGTTGTTGTCCACGCCCAGGTCGGCAATGGCCAGCGCGTCCTGCGCGACCCGTGCGTTGTGGCGGGCCGTGGCCAGCTGTGCGCGCAGGCTGTCACGCGCGGCCACGGCCTGGTCGTACTGCGACCGGGAGATCAGCTGCTGGCCCACCAGCGCCTGCAGGCGGCCGGCCTCGGCCTCGGCCTGGCGCAGCTGTGCCTGCAGGCCCTCGGTCTGGCTGCGGGCAGCCGCCAGCTGGGCGGCGTTGAGGCTGCGCTGGGCGTTGGCGTCGATCGGGTCCAGGGTGGCCATCACCTGGCCTTCTTCCACCCGCATGCCTTCCTCGATCATCACCTCGCGCACCTTGCCGGTGATCTTGGCCGAGACAGTGGCCATGCGCCGTGCCACCACATAGCCACTGGCATCGAGCACCGAGCTGCTTTCGCTGCCCGCCTGGCCCATCGCCACCACCGGTGCGGTCTGCACCGTCAGCGCCGGCTTGCGGCTGAGCAGGGCACCAACCCCCAGCGCCAGCAGCAGTGCCAGCACCAGGCCGATCACGATCCACAGCCAGCGCCGCGACGGTGCAGGGCCGCGCGGCGGGGGGGCGGAGCGGTCGATGCGTAGTTCCTTCAGCAGTTCAGCAGATGCATTCATGGGAGACAGGACGGCGTCGGCAGGGAAATGTGACCGCAACTTACCGCAATCCTTGGAGGCACGGGATGGGCGATGCCCGAATCTTAGGTGCTGCCCGGCTTCGGGACAGGTGACGGCTGTCATGTGCTTTGCCTGATCGCGGCGACTGGGCAGACGCTGGGCCCCTGCCCAAGCTTGCACCGTCCCCAAAGAAGGCGATGGCAATGGCACAACACGGTGAGGTACTGGCAAGCCTGCGGGGCGTGCACAAACACTACGGCGCCGTGTGCGCGCTGGACGGCGTGGACCTGCAACTGCATGCCGGTCAGGTGCTGGCCCTGCTGGGTCCCAATGGCGCGGGGAAAACCACCGCCATCGGCCTGCTACTGGGGCTGCTGCGTGCCGATGCCGGGCAGGTGCAACTGTTCGGCCAGCACCCGCAACAGCTGGCCGCGCGCCGCGGTATCGGCGTGATGCTGCAGGCGGCGGAACTGCCGGACACCCTGAGTGTTGCCGAACTCATCCGTTTGGCCGCCAGCTATTACCCGGCGCCGCGCAGCGTGGCCGAAACCGCGGCGCTGGCCGGTGCCGAGGAACTGTTGCCGCGCCGCTACGGCAAGCTGTCCGGTGGCCAGCAGCGGCGTGTGCAGTTTGCGCTGGCCATCTGTGGGCGGCCCCGCCTGCTGTTCCTGGACGAACCCAGCGTTGGCCTGGATCTGCCCGCCAGGCAGCAGCTCTGGGCCAGCGTGCGCCAACTGGTGGCGGAGGGCGCCGCAGTGGTGCTGACCACCCACTACTTGGAGGAGGCCGAACGCCTGGCCGACCGGGTCTGTGTACTGCTGCGCGGGCGCATCGTCAGTGATGGCAGCGTGGACGCGCTGCGTGCGCGGGTGGTCCAGCGCCGCATCCGCTGCATCAGCAGCCTGGATGCGGCCACGGTGGCGGCATGGCCCGGCGTGCTGCAGGCCCGCCGTGACGATGCCTGGCTGCAGCTGCACAGCGACCAGGTGGAGAACGTGGTGCGGCAATTGCTGGTGGCCGATCCCCATCTGTCCGGGCTGGAAGTGCAGGCGCCGGGCCTTGGTGAAGCCTTCACCGAACTTACCGCCGGTGCTGCCGGCCCGATGCAACGCGAGGCGGCCTGATGAACACCCCGATCCTGCGCGACAACCCGCAGTTGGTGTTGCCGCCGCAGCGCTTGCTGGGCGCCTACCTGCAGGAGATCCGCGCCGAGTGCCTGCGCTACCTGCGCAGCCCCGGTTTTCTGTTGCCCACGTTGCTGTTCCCGGCCACGTTCTACCTGCTGTTCGCGGTGGTGCTGGGCAAGGCGCAGCCGCCGGAAGTCGCCCGTTTCCTGCTGGGCAGCTACGCCACGTTCGGGGTGATGGCGCCAGGCCTGTTCGGCTTCGGCATGTCGCTGGCGCTGGAGCGGGACAACGGCCTGCTCACCCTCAAACGCGCGCTGCCGATGCCGCCGCTGGCCTATCTGCTGGGCAAGATGGTGATGGCGATGATGATGGGGCTGGCGATCGTGCTGGTCCTGCAGGTGTTGGCGGTAACGGTGGCCGGCGTGCCACTGTCCGCGTCGCAGGCACTGCGGCTGAGTGCGGTGGCTACATTCGGTACGTTGCCATTCTGTGCGCTGGGCCTGTTGCTGGGCACGCTGGTCAAGGGCAACGGCGCCCCGGCAGTGATCAACCTGGTTTACCTGCCGATGGCGGTGCTGTCGGGGCTGTGGTTCCCGCTGAAAATGCTGCCGTCGGTGTTGCGGGAGCAGGCGTGGATCTGGCCCAGCTATCACCTGAATGCATTGGCACAGGGCGCACTGGATTTTCCGGTAGGGCGGCTCTGGCCGCATGCGCTGTGGCTGGCGGGCGTTGCTCTGGTGGTCACCGCATTGGCTGCCTGGCGCCTGCGCCGGCATGGCTGATGGCATCATTGCCGCACGACGACAGGACTCCCGCGATGGCATTGCAGCGCCCTGAATGGTTGAAGCCGGCACTGGATTCGGTGGTGGCCGACAACATCAAGCTCGGCAAGTGGCCGTGGATTGATACCGTGCACCTGTTATGGACGGTATGGGTGTTCATCACGCCGATGTTCGGCGGTGGCTACAGCCTGCAGTGGTTGTTGATCACTCTGTGGTCCTTCCCGCTGTTCATCGTGCTGTACCTGCTCACCCTGGTGAGTTCGCGGCGCAGCGCGCCGATCTTCGCGCTGGCGATGATCGTGCTGGCGATGGCCCTGCTGCGCAGCTATCCCTCCGGCATGAACTACTTCGTGTTCGGCTGCGTGATGTTGCGCACCAACCGCTGCATCGGCATGTGGCGTTACCTGCTGGAGGTGATGCTGCTGAATGTCGGCTTCGTATCGTTGGCGTCGTGGATCGGCTACCCGTGGCAGGTGATTGCCTGGATACCGGCGTTGACCGTGGTCATTGGCCTGATCGTCAACGTCGAGCGTTCCAGTAGCGAGAAGGACGCCGCATTGCGGCTGTCCCACGAGGAAGTGCGGCGGCTGGCCGCCACCGCCGAGCGCGAGCGCATCGGCCGCGATCTGCACGATCTGCTCGGGCACACGCTGTCGCTGATCACGCTGAAGATGGAGCTGTCACGCAAGCTGTTCGAGCGCGACCCGCTGCGCTCACAGCGCGAGCTGGCCGAGGCCGAGCAGATTGCCCGCGATGCGCTGGCCCAGGTGCGCAGCGCGGTCACCGGCTTCCGCGCCACCGATCTGGCCGCGGAGCTGGCCTCGGCGCATCTGCTGCTGGAGTCCTCACGGGTCAACCTGCGCTACGCGCCGCCACCGCCGATGCCGGCATGGATCGAGGCCGGTCTTTCGATGGTGCTGCGCGAGGCCGTCACCAATATTGCCCGCCACGCCCAGGCCAACGAGGCGAGGATCAGCCTCGTCAGTGCGCCGGATGCGGTGATGATGGAGGTGGTGGACGATGGCCGTGGCGGCGTATCGGTCAATGGCAATGGACTGGCCGGCATGCGTGAGCGGGTGCTGGCGCTGGGTGGCGAGATGCAGATTGATTCGCCCAAGGGGCAGGGGACTTGCTTGAAGATACGCATTCCGGTGCCGATTGAGTTGGGCAGCACAGCGCCGATGGCACCGGCGCAGGCGTTGCGCGCATGATCCGCATCCTGCTGGCTGAGGACCAGGCAATGGTGCGTGGCGCGCTGTCGGCGCTGCTCAACCTGGAAGCCGATATCGAGGTGGTCGGCACCGCCGCCGA
>NZ_DLJW01000029.1:0-3210 GCF_002477705.1 Stenotrophomonas sp. UBA7606
ATCACCGCCGAGGACTTCGTCCGCGACATGCTGGTGCGCCGGCTGGGCGTGCGTGAAGTCTGGATTGGCCCCAAGTTCCACTTCGGCAACCGCCGTGGCGGCGATATCGCGCTGCTGCAGGCAATGGGGGCAGAGCTGGGCTTTGCCGCCGGCGAGATCGAGCCGGTGCACCTGAACGGCGAGCGCATTTCCAGCACCCGCATCCGCGAGCTGCTGGTGGCCGGCGAGTTCGCCCATGCCGGCGAACTGTTGGGCCGGCCCTATGCCATCGGCGGCCGGGTCGTGCGCGGGCAGCAGTTGGGCCGCACCCTGGGCTTCCCCACTGCCAACTTGCGTTTCCCGAAAACACCCGCACTTTCTGGTATCTACGCTACGTGGGTACATGGCGTTTTCGAGCAGCCATGGCCGTCGGTGTCGAGCTTCGGCACGCGCCCCACGGTTGAAGGTGTGGAACCGCTGCTCGAGGCACACCTGTTCGACTTCCATGGCGATCTGTACGGCCGCCATATCGAAGTGGAATTTGTCGCCAAGCTGCGGGACGAAGAGAAGTTCAACGATCTGCCGGCACTGACCGAGCAGATGCACCGCGACGCAGAGCAAGCGCGTCGCATCCTAAACGAACACAGATTGCGAGCTACCGCGTGAGCCAGGATTACAAAGCCACCCTACATCTGCCGGCAACGGAATTCCCGATGCGCGGCGACCTGCCCAAGCGCGAGCCGGGCATCCTGGCACGTTGGGAAGAGCAGGGCATTTACGCGCAGCTTCGCGAGAACGCGAAGGGGCGGCCGCTGTTCGTGCTGCACGACGGCCCGCCGTATGCCAATGGCCAGATCCACCTGGGCCACGCGGTCAACAAGATCCTCAAGGACATCATCGTCAAGTCGCGTTACCTCGACGGCTTCGATGCACCCTACATCCCGGGCTGGGATTGCCATGGCCTGCCGATCGAAATCGCGGTCGAGAAGAAGTGGGGCAAGGTCGGCGTCAAACTCGATGCCGAGCAGTTCCGCCAGAAGTGCCGTGAGTACGCCGAAGAGCAGATCAACCTGCAGCGCGCTGATTTCAAGCGCCTGGGCGTGATCGGCGATTGGGAGAACCCGTACAAGACGCTGAGCTTCGATTTCGAGGCCAACGAGATCCGTGCGCTGTCCAAGATCGTCGCCAACGGCCACCTGGTGCGTGGCGCCAAGCCGGTGCATTGGTGCTTCGACTGTGGCTCGGCGCTGGCCGAGGCCGAGATCGAATACCAGGACAAGACCTCGCCGGCCATCGACGTGGCCTACGCCGCGCGCGATTCCAAGGCGCTGGCGGCCAGCTTCGGCGTTGAACTGCCGGCTGGCGTGGAAGTGGCGGTGCCGATCTGGACCACCACGCCGTGGACGCTGCCGGCTTCGCTGGCGGTGTCGCTGGGTGCGGACATCGATTACGTGCTGGTCGAAGGTCCGGCCCACAACGGCCAGCCGCGCTGGCTGGTGCTGGCCTCGGCGCTGGCCGAGCGTTCGCTGTCGCGCTACGGCGTGACCGAGGTGGTCGTGCATGGCCATGCCAAGGGTTCGGCGCTGGAGAACCAGCTGCTGGCCCACCCGTTCTACGCCAACCGCGACCTGCCGCTGCTCAACGGTGAGCACGTTTCCGATGCCGACGGTACCGGTGCGGTGCACACCGCGCCCGGCCACGGCCAGGAAGACTTCGCGGTCAGCCAGCAGTACGGGCTGATGGACAAGTACAACGCCGGCCAGATCAACCCGGTCGATGGCCGTGGCGTCTACCTGCCGTCGACGCCGCCGGCCGGTACGGTCGAGCTGGCTGGCCAGCACCTGTGGAAGGCACAGCCGCTGATCGTCGAGGTGCTGCGTGAGAGCGGCGCACTGCTGGCCTTCTTCGAGATCCAGCACAGCTACCCGCATTGCTGGCGGCACAAGACGCCAGTGGTGTTCCGCGCCACCCCGCAGTGGTTCATCTCGATGGACAAGGCCAACCTGCGCAACGACGCGATGGCGGCCATCGACAACGTGGGCTGGTTCCCGAGCTGGGGCAAGGCGCGTATCAGCAGCATGGTCGACGGCCGCCCGGACTGGTGCATCAGCCGCCAGCGTACCTGGGGCGTGCCGATCGCATTGTTCACCCACCGCGAAACCGGTGAGCCGCATCCGCGCAGCGTCGAGCTGATGCAGCAGGTGGCCGATCGCGTGGAGCAGGGCGGCATCGACGTCTGGTATTCGCTGGACGCAAGCGAGCTGCTTGGCGATGAAGCGGCCCAGTACGAAAAGGTCACCGACATCCTCGATGTCTGGTTCGACTCCGGCGTGACCCATGAAGGCGTGCTGTTGGCACGTGGCTTCGGCAAGCCGGCCGACCTGTACCTGGAAGGCTCGGACCAGCACCGCGGCTGGTTCCAGTCCTCGCTGCTGACCGGCGTGGCCATCGACAAGCACGCACCATACAAGCAGTGCCTGACCCACGGCTTCACCGTGGACGAGCACGGCCGCAAGATGTCCAAGTCGCTGGGCAACGGCATCGAGCCGCAGGAAATCATGCGCACCCTGGGTGCGGACATCCTGCGCCTGTGGATTGCCTCGGCCGATTACAGCAACGAGATGTCGCTGTCGCAGGAAATCCTCAAGCGCAACGCCGACGCCTACCGCCGCCTGCGCAACACCGCGCGCTTCCTGCTGGGCAACCTGGACGGTTTCGATCCGACCCAGCACCAGGTGGCCTTGCCGGACATGGTCGCCCTGGATCGCTGGATCGTGCATCGCGCGTTCGAGCTGCAGGAAAAGATCAAGGCCGCCTACGCCAACTACAACATGGCCGAGATCGTGCAGCTGCTGCTGAATTTCTGCAGCGTCGACCTGGGTTCGTTGTACCTGGACGTGACCAAGGACCGCCTGTACACGATGCAGGAAGATTCGCGCGGCCGTCGGTCGGCGCAGACGGCGATGTTCCACATCGCCGAAGCTTTCGCGCGCTGGGTTGCACCGATCCTGACCTTCACTGCCGAAGAGCTGTGGGGCTATCTGCCGGGCAAGCGTGCCGACAACGTGTTGTTCACCACCTGGTATGACGGCCTGGCGCCGTTGCCGGCGGATGCTCAGCTGACCGCTGCTGATTTCGATCAGCTGCTGGCGCTGCGTGAGCAGGTCTCCAAGGTGCTGGAGCCGATGCGTGCCAATGGCGCCATCGGTGCCGCGCTGGAAGCGGAGATCA
>NZ_DLJW01000027.1:0-2906 GCF_002477705.1 Stenotrophomonas sp. UBA7606
TTCCGCGTTTCGGCCCGAAGACCTTTTCGTTGAAGCGAGCCGCCTATTGTAGCAGGCTTTTCGTTTCTGTCAACACCTCAAAGCGAGATGGAGACTTCAAACTTTCCTCTCCGTTGCGCCCCTTGCGAGGCCCCTGCGTCGGGGGAGGGAAAGTATGTGCCTCTTTGCGGCCTTTGTGAAGGGGGTGTGCACGATTTTTTGCAACTTTCGTTCACCTGGCCTGCGGTAGCCCCCGAAACCCTGCACATACGCCTTATTAGTGTGCGGAATTAGTGTGCGGCGCCAGCGTTTGGCGCCCCCTGCCATCCACAAGAAGGCGGGCGCGTGGAAAGCCAGTCCCGGAGCCCTCTCCTCCCAATCCACCCGACTGCATGCAATGCGCCGGCGCTCGATGGACAGAGAGCTCCAGGTCCACAGGCCGCCCTCACCCTATACGGGCGGAGGGCCTGCAAACCCGGCTTGCAGCGTCAAACAGCCGCAACCAGCAGAACGCGGGCGAAGGTGCGCTTGCCCACCTGCAACAAGCCTTCAAAACCCGGCTGCAGCACGGTCTGTGCGTCATCGACCACTTCGCCATCCACCTTCACCGCACGCTCCTTGAGCTTGCGCGAGGCCTCCGAATTGCTCGGCGTCAGGCCAGCGGCGGTCAGCAACGCACCGATGCGCAGGCCTTCGGCCGGCACGGTCACCTCCTGCAGCGGCAACTGGGTGATGTCGCCCTGGCCGGTGACGGCTGCATTCCAGCCGGCGATGGCCTGTTCGGCAGCATCGGCGTCATGGAAGCGGGTGGTCAGCTCACGCGCCAGCCGCAGCTTGATCTCACGCGGGTTGATCTTGCCGGCCTCGACGTCGGCACGCAGCTGCTTGGCCTCGTCAATGGAGATATCGAAGCTGAGCAGGTCGATCCAGCGCCACATCAAGGTGTCGTCGACCTTCATGGTCTTGGTGACGATGTCGATGGCCGGCTCGCTGATGCCGATGTAGTTGCCCAGCGACTTGGACATCTTGTTGACGCCGTCCAGGCCTTCCAGCAACGGCATGGTCAGCACGATCTGCGGCTTCTGCCCGTGGTGCTCCTGCAGGCCGCGGCCCATCAGCAGGTTGAACTTCTGGTCGGTGCCGCCGAGCTCGACATCGGCCTCAAGCGCCACCGAGTCGTAGCCCTGTACCAGCGGGTAGAGGAACTCGTGGATGGCGATGGACTGCTGGGCGGCATAGCGCTTGGCGAAGTCATCGCGCTCGAGCATGCGTGCAACGGTGTGCTGGCCGGCCAGGCGGATCATGTCGGCCGCGCTCATCTTGCCGAACCATTCCGAGTTGAAGCGGACTTCGGTCTTTTCGCGGTCCAGCACCTTGAATACCTGCTCTTCATAGGTGCGCGCATTGGCCAGCACGTCTTCGCGGCTGAGCGGCTTGCGGGTCAGGCTTTTGCCGGACGGGTCACCGATCATGCCGGTGAAGTCGCCGATCAGGAAAATGACCTGATGACCGAGGTCCTGGAACTGGCGCAGCTTGTTCAGCAATACGGTGTGGCCCAGGTGCAGGTCGGGGGCGGTAGGGTCGAAGCCGGCCTTCACACGCAGCGGGCGACCGCTTTCCAGACGCTGGCGCAGTTCATCCACTTTGAGGATTTCGTCGGCTCCACGGCCGATCAGGGCAAGGGCTTCATCAATCGAGGACACGCTAAAACTCCCGGCTTCGCCGTCAAATACATGAATGGTGTTAAGTACAAGTTAACCACGCCAGGAGATTGAAAAGCCATGCGGCTCAATGGTTTGACGCGGTATTGATAGGTGTCTATGTTAACCGCGTTTGGGCCCGCGATCCGGGCCGGCCAGAGAACTGAGCGATGCCACAACCCGATCATGGCCCCGCGCGCAAGCAGCGCTTCCAGGAACGCCTCAATGTCCTGCACGACACCGCCCTGCATCGGAAGCTGAAAGAACATCTGCCGGCCGCGTTCAACGAACGCTGGACCCGGCGGCATTGGATCCACGCCAGCCTGTTCGTCACCATTGGCGCGTTGGCGGCCACCATTGTTCCCGGCTTTTCCAACGCAATCGACACCCCCCTGCCCGCCTCGCACTCGACGTTGGCGCTGCCGTTGCCGCCGCTGTCACTGGCACGCCGTGGCGAAACACCGGGCGACAGCTGGCAGATCCTGCGCGTACAGCGTGGCCAGACCCTGAGCGATCTGTTCGAGTCCGCCGGCGTCCCTGCCACCACCATGCAACGCGTGCTTGACCACCCCGGTACCCGCGACGTGCTGACCAAGCTGCGCCCGGGCACCGAGATCGCCTTCGACCTGCCGGTCAACGGCACCCTGCGCACCATCCGCTTTGATCGCGACGCCGACCACCGCGTGGAACTGAGCCTGCAGGGCGAGCAGATCCGCGAGAAAGTCAGCGAGCGCGCCACCAGCACCCGCACCGTGGTTGCCAGTGGTGAGATCACCAGTTCGCTGTACAACGCCGCACGCCGTGCCGGCCTGTCGCCGTCAGCCATCGCCACGATGACCGACGAGATCTTCAAGTACGACATCGACTTCTCCAAGGACCTGCAGCCGGGCGACCGCTTCAGCGTGGTGATGGACGAGACCTGGCGCGAAGGCGAGCGCATCGATACCAGCAAGATCCTGGCGGCAACCTTCCAGACTGGCGGCAAGACCTATACCGGCTTCCGCTTTGATCGCAACGGCAAGTCGGAATACTTCGACATCAATGGCCGCTCGCTGAAGAAGAGCTTCATCCGCTCACCCATCCAGTTCGCGCGCCTGAGCTCGAATTTCGGTACCCGCCGCCATCCCATCCTCGGCACCATGCGCACCCACAAGGGTGTGGATTACGCCGCGCGCACCGGCACCCCGATCATGGCCGCCGGCGATGCCCGCGTGCAGTTCGCCGGCA